>VXOS01000099.1 GCA_009839925.1 Chloroflexota bacterium | reverse complement strand
CCCATGATCGCGCAGCCGCCCATCGAGATGACCCACTTCGGCTCGGCCATCTGCAGGTAGACGCGCCGCACCGCCGGCGCCATCTTCCAGGTCACCGTGCCGGCCACGATCATCAGGTCCGCCTGCCGCGGCGAGGCGCGGAACACCTCGGACCCGAAGCGCGCGATGTCGTAGCGCGAGGTCGCCGTCGCGATCATCTCGATCGCGCAGCAGGCCAGCCCGAACATCGCCGGCCACAGCGAGGACGAGCGCGCCCAGTTCAGCATCCCGTCCACCGAGGACAGGAGCACGTTCTTGCGCACCTCTTCCTCGAGGTCGAGCGGGGCCATGTCGCGCGCCTGGTCGAAGAGCGCGAGGCGCTGTTGGGTATCGCCGTTCGTGGTCACCACCGGGAACTCCCGCCTTCGCGCCGCGATCGTAGCGGAGGGGCGGGGAGGCGGCAAACGCCGCCGCCGCGCAGGCCCCGCACGCGCCCGAGGTGGCTCAACGGGCCGCGCCGTCCAGCCACGGCCGCCAGTCCGGCGGCGGCTCCGTCGCCGGCAGCGGCGAGCGCGCGCGCAGCCGCTCGACGGCGCCCGGCAGCACCTCGAGCAGCCGGTCGACATCCTCGTCCGTGTTGTCGCGCCCGAGCGTGAAGCGCAGCGAGCCGCGCGCCAGCTCCGGCGGCAGGCCCATCGCCACCAGCACGTGGCTCGGCTCCACCGACCCCGTCGTGCAGGCCGAGCCCGAGGAGGCGGCGATACCCGCGAGGTCGAGCGCGAGCAGGATCGACTCGCCCTCGACGAAGGCGACGACGACCGAGACGTTGCCCGGCAGCCGCTCGTCGAGGTCGCGCGGCCCGGTCACGCCGATCATCGGCACGCGCCGCGGCAGCTCCTCGATCAGCCGCTGCTGCAGCGCGCGCTCGTGCGCGAGGTCGTCCTCGCGGCGCGCCTGCGCGATCGCCGCCGCGCGGGCGAGGCCGACGATCGCCGGGGTGTTCTCGGTGCCGGCGCGCCGCCCCTCCTCCTGGCCGCCGCCGAGGATCTGCGGCGTCACCGGCGAGCCTGCACGCTGGTAGAGCACGCCCGCGCCGCGAGGCCCGTAGAGCTTGTGCGCCGTCGCCGTCAGCAGGTCGACGCCGAGCCGCCCGGCGTGCACGCCGAGGTGCGCCGCGGACTGCACGGCGTCGGTATGCACCAGCGTGCGCGGGTTGCGCGCGTGGACGCGGCGGCTGATCTCGGCGATGTCGTTGAGCGCGCCGACCTCGTTGTTGGCGTGCATCACGGAGACGAGCGCCGTGTCGTCTCGCACGGCCGCTTCGACCTCGGCGGGGTCGGCGCGGCCCTCGGCGTCGACGCCGACGATCGTCAGCTCGGCGCCCTCGCGCTCGAGCTGCTCGGCGGTGTCGAGCACGGCATGGTGCTCGACGCTGGTGGTGACGAGGTGGCGCCGCCCGCGCGCCGCGCCCAACGCTCCGCGCAGCGCGAGGCTGTTCGACTCCGACCCGCCCGAGGTGAAGACGATCTCCCCCGGCGTCGCCCCGAGCCAGGCGGCCACCGTCGCCCGCGCCTCATCGAGCGCCTGCTGCGTCCGCTGCGCCTCGACATAGATCGAGGACGGGTTGTGCCAGCGCTCCTCGAACCACGGCCGCATCGCCTCGACCACGTCCGGGTCGGGCGGCGTGGTAGCGGCGTGGTCTAGGTAAACGCGTCGCGCGGCTGAGGTCATCGCTACCAGAATACCCGCCCGCGCCACGCCCGGTCCGCCCCTCCGGCCCCTCCGAACAACCGAAGGCGTATCCGCCCCCCTGTCCCCTGGCGGGACCTCCGCAGAACCGTCATTCCGGCGAAAGCCGGAATCCAGGGAGACGCGCCGCGCAGGCGCGCGGGCAAGGACGGACCCCTGACCTGATAAACTGCCTCCGCAGCGCGGGAGTACCGGGCATGACATCAAAGGACGCCGCCGGGAAGATTGCCGCTGCCAGCGAGCGTGCGCGGCGTGAGGCCGTCGTGACCGCGATGCTCGCCGAGCGTGACCGGCAGCGCCCCATGTCCCTCGAGGAGGTGCTGCAAGCCCGTGACGAGGGCCGCCCCTGAGTGGCCATCGTCGTCGACGCCTCCGTCGCGGCAGCATGGAGTCTCCCCCGCGAAACGGGAGGCGCGCGGGCCGATGCCGTTGCAAAGCAACTCGTTGGCGAGCAAGGCATCGTTCCCGGCATCTTCTGGTACGAGATCCGAAACGTTCTGATCCAGGCCGAGCGGCGAGGGCGCATCGATAGCGACCGAACCGCACACTTCCTCGGCCGGCTCGGCGAACTGGTCGAGAGCGATCACGACCACGACGAAGCAGCGACCCGACGACTCGCTCGCGCGAGTACCGCCTCACCGTCTACGACGCCGCCTACCTCGAGACCGCGCAGCGCCGAGAGGCTGCGTTGGCCACCTTCGACAGCGATCTGGCCGCCGCCGCTCGGGCCGAGGGCATCACGAATCCCGCCGAGGACCATCCCGGCGGCAGCGCGTAGGGGCAGGGCGGGCGGTACGCTCCTCCGCCCCCTTCCCCCCTCGCGGGAGAGGGGGTGAGGCGTGCACGCCGACTGCCGGTCATCCGATGCACTGCGAACACTATGGTTGGAGTCGCGCGGCTACACGGTACTGAGATCCTAGAACGACGATGCGCTGCTGCGTCCGGCGTCCGTGCTCGAGGCGATCGCACTGACGCTGGACGAGTCCGCTCCTAGTCCCCCTCACCCTAACCCTCTCCCTCCGGGGGAGAGGGGATCGGAGAGCCGTCCGGCTCCCTCTCCCCTCGCGGGAGAGGGCGGGGGTGATGGGGTCCGGGTCCGGCTCCCCCTTTCCTGATCTGCTAACCTCGATCCGATGTCTGCGCGGCCTATCGACACGCGCAGCCGCGCCGGCGGCACGCGCGAGGCGATCCTCGACATCCTGCGGCGGCACGACCAACGCTCGGTCGACGATCTCGCGGGGGAACTGGGGCTCGCCGGCGCGACCGTGCGCCGCCATCTCGACGTGCTGCTGCGCGACGGCTACGTCGCCGTCAGCCAGATCCGAGGGCGCACCGGACGTCCTCGCTATGCCTTCTCGCTGACCGAATCCGGCGCTGAGCTGTTCGGCCGCCACTACGTACGCATCACCCGCCGCCTGCTGCACGAGATCTCCGAACTCACCGCCGAGGAGACGACCGGGCGCGGCGGCGAGGAGATCGCCGACCTCGTGTTCGCCAAGCTCAGCGACCGGCTCGCCGCCGAGTACGCACCGCGCGTCGGCGGACGCGACGTCGAGGAGCGCGCGCGCGCCGTTGCCGCCCTGCTCGAGGACGAAGGCTTCGAGGTCGAGGTCGGCGCCTCGGAGGGCGGAGGCGACCTGCGGATGCTCGCGCGGGGCTGCCCGAGCAGACGGCTGCGCGGTGAGTTCGGCGATAGCGATGCGCCCGTCGACTGCGAGCGCGATCGTGGGCTGCTGGCCACGCTGATCGGCGCGCCCGTCGAGGCCCGGCACGACCTCGAGGCCGCGGGCGGCGAGATTTGCCCGTTCCTCGTGCGGGCCGGCTGAGCCGCGCGCACGAGGACGCACGGACCTTCCGAGGCCGGCGACGGTCCGGCGAGCCCCCTCACCCCAACCCTCTCCCCCTGGAGAGGGTTGGGG
>VXOS01000001.1:2249-3661 GCA_009839925.1 Chloroflexota bacterium | reverse complement strand
CCCGGATTCCGTGCGGGCGGAGGAGTGGATCAACGCCTTCGACTACGGCTACGCGCCGCCGGGCGACGACCGCAGCTTCGCCATCACCAGCGACGTGGTGGCGCACCCGCTCGAGGGCGACCGGCACCTCGCCCGCGTCGCCTTCCAGGCGCCGGAGCTGAGTGACAGCACGCCGCTGAACGTCACCCTCGTGCTCGACGCGTCCGGCTCGATGGACTACGGGAACCGCGTCGCCATCGCGCGCGAGGCGGCGGAGACGATCCGTCAGAGCCTCGGCTCCCGCGACCGCATCGCCGTCGTCCACTTCACCACCGACGTCATCCACGCCTACACCGTCGAGCACAGCGCACCCGACGACCCGAGCGTGGCGCGATCGATCGCCAACCTCTGGCCGCACGCCAGCACGAACGTGCAGGCCGGGCTGAACCTCGGCGTGCGGCTCGCCGACGCCGCCCGCCGCGACCGGCCCGAGGCGTTCAACTACATCATCCTGATGTCGGACGGCGTCGCGAACGTGGACGCGACCAACCCGTTCGCCATCCTCGAGTCCGCCGCGGACACGGACAGCTCGAACCCGCTGCGCCTGATCACGATCGGCGTCGGGATCGAGAACTACAACGACTATCTGCTGGAGCAGCTCGCCCAGCACGGCAACGGCTGGTACCGCTACCTCGACGACACCACGCAGGCGCGGGAGACGTTCAGCCGGCAGAACTGGCTGGCGCTCTCCACGCCGTTCGCGGACCAGACCCGGGCGCAGGTGACCTGGGATCCCGCGCTCGTGCGGGCCTGGCGCATCGTCGGCTACGAGAACCGCATCACGCCGGACCACACCTTCGAGCAGGATCGCAAGGAGTTCGCCGAGCTGCCCTCCGGCGCCTCCACGACGGTGTTCTACGAGCTGGTCCTCCACGAGGGCGCACGCGACCGCTCCAGCACGCTCGGCAGCGTGGCGCTGCGCTGGGTCGACCCGGCCTCCGGGGCCTCGCGCAGCCAGAGCGCCTCCGTCTCCGGCCACACGGGCGCCTCGTTCGGCGGCGGCGACCGCTACCTGCGGCTCGGCGCCATTGTCGGCCTCGCCGCCGACCGCTACAGCGCGCTCTCGCCCCAGGTCGAGGGCGCAGCGGTCGACTACGCCGGCATCCATGGCGACCTCGTCGCCCTCGGCACGGAGCTTGGCGCCCTCGAGGCTGGGCTTGGCTCGCTCCAGGCGTACGCCGACTTCCGCTTCCTGCTGAAGCGGCTCACGGCGGCCGCAGAGGAGCTGGCGCCGGCCTCGGGCTACACCCGCTGACCCAACCCCCTCCGACCCGGGAACCCCCTCGCTGCGCACCCCCCCGGCGCGGGGAGGGGGTGCCGGGTGGTGGCAGCCCCCGCGCATCGCGCGGGCCCGAGAGTGCGGGGGCGGGACC
>VXOS01000001.1:0-2239 GCA_009839925.1 Chloroflexota bacterium | reverse complement strand
CTTTCTCGGCGCGGGGGCTCTTAGTGTTTTACATCCCCCCCCCCCGGGGCCCGCCCCCCGCCGGGCGCGGCGAGGGGGTCCGGGTTGCTGCCTGCCCCGGCGATTCGCGCGGACCCGAGAGTCGCGGCGCGAAACCATCCGCAGATTACGTGCGTACCTCTGGTAGTAGCCCAGGGAGGTACAGATGCGACTACCACCGAGATTGCTCCGGATCCTGATCCCGATCGCCGCGATCGCCGTCCTCGGCCTCGCGCTCGTCGGCTGCGGTCATGACGACGACGACGACGAGGCGCCCGCGCCCCGTCGGGCCGCCGCGACCGCCGCTCCAACCGCCGTGGCCACGCAGGCGTCCGCCGCGCCGCGCGCCACGCCGGCTCCCGCACGGCCGGTCGGCGCGCCCCCCGCGCCGACCGCCGCCTTTGCTGCGCCGCGGGAGCAGCAGCCAGCGCCAGGGGACACGACCTTCCGGAACTACGGGCGCACGCCGTTCGTCGACGCAGCGACGGACGCTGTGTCCACGTTCAGCCTCGACACGGACCGCACGTCCTACTTCCTCGCGCTCAACTGGGCACAGAGCGGCTACGCCGTGGAGCCGGACTCGGTGCGCGCGGAGGAGTGGATCAACGCCTTCGCCTACAACTACGGCGCTCCCCCCGACGAGCGCAGCTTCGCGATCCGGACCGACGTCTTCGAGCACCCCCTCGGCGACGGCCGGCACATCGCCCGCATCGGCCTGCAGGCCCCGCGGGTCCCCGACAACACTCCCATCAACGTGACGCTGGTGCTGGACGCATCGGGCTCGATGCGTGAGGGCAACCGCGTCGCGATCGCGCGCGAGGCGGCGGAAACGACCCGCCGCAGCCTCAGCTCGCGCGACCGCATCGCCGTGGTGCACTTCACGAGCGACGTCATCGGCTCCCTGACCGTCGAGCACCGCCGCCCAGACGACGACTCGGTCGCCCGCTCGATCCAACAGCTTGAGCCGCACCAGAGCACGAACGTGCAGGCGGGGCTGAACCTCGGCGTGCAGCTCGCCGATGCGGCGCGCCGCGAGCGGCCGGAGGCGTTCAACTACATCATCCTGATGTCGGACGGCGTCGCGAACGTGGATGCGACGAACCCGTTCGTCATCCTCGAGTCGGCCCGCGACTACGACAGCAGCAACCCGCTGCGGCTGATCACGATCGGCGTCGGGATCGAGAACTACAACGACTACCTGCTCGAGCAACTGGCGCAGCACGGCAACGGCTGGTACCGCTACCTCGATGACACGGCGCAGGCCCGGTCGACCTTCAGCCGCGAGAACTGGCTGGCGCTCTCGACGCCGTTCGCCGACCAGGCGCGCGCGCAGGTGACGTGGGATCCGAGGCAGGTCCAGGCCTGGCGCATCATCGGCTACGAGAACCGCGTCACGCCGGACCACACCTTCGAGCAGAACCGTCGCGAGTTCGCGGAGCTGCCCTCGGGGGCCGCGACGACCGTGTTCTACGAGCTCTTCCTCAGTCACGAGGCGCGCTTCGGCTCGGCCGTGCTCGGCGATGTCGAGGTGCGCTGGGTCGAGCCGAGCTCCGGCGTCACGCTCGGCCAGCAGGCCAGCGTGGCGGGGCGCACGGACGCGCCGTTCGCCGCTGCCGACCGCTACTTCCGCCTCGGGGCGATCGTCGGCCTGGCCGCCGACCGCTACAGCGCCCTCACGCCGCAGGTCGAGAACGCCGAGGTGGACGCGCGAGGCATCCACGCCGACCTTTTGGCGCTGCTGGACGAGTACGGCTTGCTGGAGCAACGCCTCGGTTCGGCCCAGGCCTACGTGGACTTCCGCTTCCTGCTGGAGCGGCTGACGGCCGCCGCCGCGGAGCTGGCGCCTTCCTCGGGCTACAGCGATTGATCCGCCGGCGCTGCGGAGGCACCTGAGGGCGATTGCCGGCGGGGAGGCGACTCCCCGCCGGCAGTCGCGATAGCAGCGCCCGCGGGCTTACTGCCCCTCCGGCGAGGGCCGGATGGGCCTGCGAGGACGACGGATCGAGGGAACCGTTCGGCGATCGGGCGCGTATCCTTTCAGAGGGAGGTACGGGCGCGACGCCGCGGCCCGTGGAGGTTCACATGCGTCACGCAATGCGGATCTACCGGATCCCCGCTGCGATCGCCGTGATCGCGCTGCTCACACTGGCCCTCGCCGCCTGCGACGCCGCCCGCGACGATGAGGCGCCCGCCCCCCCCGCCCCGCCCAACAGGGGGGGTT
>VXOS01000045.1:15579-31245 GCA_009839925.1 Chloroflexota bacterium | reverse complement strand
CCCCCCCCGCCCCCCCCCCCCCCCCCCCCGCCCCCCCCCCCCCCCCCCCCGCCCCGGCCGCCGCCGCGGCGGCGGATCCGGGCGCGAGACCGACCGCGACGGCCGCTGCGCCGAGCTCCGCGGAGCGCGCGGCGCCCTCGAGCGTCGAGTCGCTGCGCAGGCAGCTCGACGCCGCAGCGAGCGCGGACCGCACGGCCTGGATCGTGCTCGCCTCAATCGCCGCGGTCGCCCTCGTGGCTGCGGCGGCGCACCGCGCCCGCGAGCTGCTGCGCGCTGCCCCTCCGGCTCGCGGCCGACCCTCGCGCCGTCCGCGCCGCTGGCGGCGTTACGCAAGCGGCGAGCAGGTCTCGCGGCGCGCGCTCAGTCCTCGTCGTCCTCGTAGAACTCCTCCGGCATGACCACGAACTCGGGGTAGGCCTCGATGCCCAGCTCGCCCGCGTCCTGACCGAGGCGTTCGACCTCGGGGGGGACGCGGGCGCTGAGCGTCCTCGCCAGTACCTGCCAGAGCAGCCAGGAGACGGTGAACACGAACGCGCCGACGGCGAGCACGCCGACCACCTGCACGCCGAGGTCGGCCCCGGCCACGATCGAGGCGGCGAGCGTGCCCCAAATGCCGGCGAAGAGGTGCGCCGGCACGGCGCCGACCACGTCGTCGAGCTGCAGCCGCTCGAACAGCTTGAGCCCGGCGGTGCAGATCACCCCGCCGATCGCGCCGATGATCACCGCCCAGTAGTGCTCGGTAATGTCCGGCCCCGCCGTGATCGAGACCAGCCCGGCGATCGCGCCGTTCAGCCCGGCGAACAGGTCCATGCGCTCGAGGATGAAGCGAGAGACGGCAAGCGCGGCCATCACCCCGGCGGCAGCCGCGAGGTTCGTATTCACGAGCACGTGGCTCATCGCCACCGCGTCGGAGGCGCTGCCGAGAGCGAGCTGCGATCCGCCGTTGAACCCGAACCAGCCGAACCAGAGGATGAAGACGCCCAGCGTCACGACCAGGATGTTCGAGGGCGGTGTCGGCCTCGGCGTGCCGTCGCGGCGGAACTTGCCGAGCCTCGGGCCGACCACGAGGATCCCCGCCAGCGCCGCCCAGCCGCCGACGCCGTGCACGATCGTCGAGCCGGCGAAGTCCTGGAACCCCAGATCATCGAGCCAGCCCCCGCCCCACGTCCACGCGCCGACGATCGGGTAGATCAGCGCGGTCAGGGCGAGCGTGAAGAGGAAGAAGGTCCACATCTTGACGCGCTCGGCCAGCGCCCCCGAGACGATCGAGGCCGCCGTCGCGACGAAGACCATCTGGAAGAACCAGTCCGACATCGTCGAATAGCTGTTGTTCGTCACGAGAGCGACCGCGTCGCCCTCGTCGGCGACCAGCGCGATCTCCTCGGAGGTCGGGCCGTAGAGCAGGTTGAAGGAGCCGATGAAGCCGCCGACTACGTCGACGTACATCAGGTTGTAGCCGATGAAGAAGTAGGCGAGCCCCGCGATCGAGTAGAGGCCGATGTTCTTGAGGCAGATCATCGAGGCGTTCTTGGTGCGCACCGAGCCCGACTCAAGCATCGTGAACCCGGCGCACATCCACATCACGAGCGCGCCCCAGATGAGGAACGAGAAGGTGTTGAGGACGAACGCAACCTCGGCGCCGATCTCCGCCTGCTGGGCGTGGGCCCGACCGGACATCAGGAGGAACAGCACGAACGCGAGAATGCCGGAAGCCGCCAGGATGGCTGCGGGACGGCGCTTCGAGAGGATCGTGACGAGCATGGCGGCCTCCTCAGCTGCTACGGCGCGCTGGGGAGGTGACGACGATCGGGGAGTCGGCCCCCGGTCGTGTCTCCGCGATGACGGACAGTATAGGCAGTGCGACAAGGTATCGGGCGCGGTGCAGCGCCGCTACGAGCCTCCGGGCGCTCCCAGCCTCCGCAGCGCCTCGTCGTGGAGGCGGCCGTTCGAGGCGATACGCGGTCCGGCGCCCTGGGACGGGCCGCCCTCGGCGTCCGTAATCCGCCCGCCTGCTTCCTCGACGATCGGGATCAGGGCGGCGACGTCCCACGGGTGCAGATCGACGCCGTCGAGCATCACGTCGGCCGCGCCCTCGGCGACGAGGCAGAAGCCCCAGAAGTCGCCGAGTCCCCGCACGCGCCAGGCGTGTCCGAGCAGCGCCCGTGCACCGGGCCAGCGCTCGAGGGTGGCGAGCGTCTCGCCGTAGACCAGCTGGGCTTCGGCGATCGTCTCGGCCTCGGAAACACGGATGCGCTCGCCCGCGCCACGGGTGCCCGTCGCGCCCCGGTACGCTCCGAGGCCACGACCCGCCCACCAGCGCGTCCCGAGCGCGGGCGCGGAGACCACGCCGACCTCGATGCTGCCGCCGCGCTCGCAGGCGATCAGCGTCCCCCAGACGGGGATGCCGCGCATGTAGTTGTGCGTCCCGTCGATCGGGTCGAGGATCCAGCGCGCCGCGGCGTCCTCGGCGGCCTCGCCGCCCTGCTCCTCGCCGAGGACGGCGTGCGCCGGGTAGCGCTCGGCGATCCGCTCGCGCAGCAGCGCCTCGATCTCGCGGTCGGCGGGCGTCACATACGTCCCGTCCGCCTTGCGCTCGACGGCGTGCTCGCCTCGGTAGTCCCGCAGCGCGATCGCGTCGGCGGCATCCGCCAGCTCGAGGGCGAAGGCGAGGATATCAGCGGTGGTTGGTTCGGCGGTCACTCGTACGCCACCAACTCGAAGTGCGGAGTCGCGTAGCCCTGCTGCCGCTGCCCCCAAGGGGAATCAAGAAGGGCATCGACGCGTGCCGTGAGGCGATCCGCGTGTGCTGCTGCCGGGATGATGAGGAAGGCACGAGAAACCACGCGCCGCCAGCGCAGGATCATGAGACCGGGCGCTCCGTCGAAGTGGGTGCACAGATCGCGGACGCGGGATGCTATCTGCTCCTCGAACGTCCCGAGTCGCGCCGTGTGCTGGTAGATCATCAGACTCTGACCGCGCCTCCAGCAGGGCTGGATTTCGTCGTAGTAGGCGTGCTTCTTGTGCTCCGTCCTACCGGTCCTCGCCGATGGATCCCGCAGGCTGTTGTCGGGGTCGGCGAACACTAGGTCGGCGTCGGCGACCGCGCGCACCCCGTCCTGAACCCAGCGCCGCCGCTCGCGAAGACCCGCGGGCGCCTCGTGTTCGAAGAATGAGGTGCGTTCCGGGAGGATTCGCCGCCTCTGCACCTCGGCAACGGAGCGCTCGGTCGCGACAAGACCGCGCAACTCGTCGAAGAGATCGGGATCACACTCCCGCAGGCCCGCTTCCACCGAATCGAGGTAGCCGGTAACCCCGCCGTTGCCATCGCTCGGCTCGTCCGGCACGAGGTACCACAGCACGCCGAGGCGGAGATCGTCGCCACACAGGGCGCGAAGAAGCCCGTACTTCGCGAAGTCGCCGATGTCGCCCGCGTAGCGATCCTGCATCAGGCCTCCCCTGCCGCCGGACCCTCACCCCCCGCCCTCTCCCGCAAGGGGAGAGGGAGCCGGACTTCCGCCTGCTCGCGAAACACGACGCCGTCGCAGGCGGCGAAGCGGCGGCGCATCACCTCGAACGCTTCCGGCGAGCTGTCGGCGAGGATGAAGCGGCGGCCGTGGCGCAGCGCCGCCTCGCCCGTCGTGCCGCTGCCCGCGACGAAGTCACAGACCAGCCCGCCGGGCGGCGAGGAGGCGCTCACGATCCGCTCGAGGACGCCGAGCGGCTTCTGCGTCGGGTAGCCCAGCTTCTCCTTGCCCGTCGGGCTCACGATCGTGTGCCACCAGGTGTCGGTCGGCAGCTTGCCGCGCGCCGCCTTCTCGGGGCCGACGAGGCCGGGCGCCATGTAGGGGATGCGCTCGATGTCCTCGGCGTTGAAGCGGTTGCGCGCGGCGTCCTTCGCGTAGAAGAGGATGTTGTCGTGCTTCGCCGGCCAGCGCCGCTTCGGGCGCGCGCCGTAGTCGTAGGCCCAGATGATCTCGTTGACGAAGTTGACACGACCGAAGATCCCGTCCGCCAGCACCTTCGCGTAGTGCACCTCGCGGTAGTCGAGGTGCAGGTAGAGGCTGCCCGAGGGCGCCAGCACTCGCTGCGCCTCGACGAGGAACGGTTCGAGGAAGCCGAGGTAGTCGTCGCGGGCGTCCTCGAAGGACCGGCTGCCCAGCCGCTCGGTTTCGTAGCGCCGCCCGCCGAACCCCGTGCGGTCGCCCTCGCCGTCCTCGGCACGCCGTGTGCGGAGCTGCTCGCGCGTCTGCCGCCTTCCGGTGTTGAACGGCGGGTCGAGGTAGACGAGGTCGACGCTCTCGTCCTCGAGGGTGCGCGCGACCGCCACGCCGTCGGCGCAGTGGACGACGCCGCGCGGCGCGGCGGGTGTGCCGCTCACGGCGCCCTCACGCCGTCAGCGTGCCCTTGGTGCTCGGCACCTCGCCGGCGATGCGCGGATCGCGGCGGGTGGCGGCATCGAGGGCGCGCCCGAGCGCCTTGAAGGCGGCCTCGGCGATGTGGTGGTCGTTCGCGCCGGCGAGCTGGCGCACGTGCAGCGCGCAGCGCGCGCCCTGCGAGAACGATTGCAGGGCGTGGCCGAGCATCTCCGTCGGCGCCTGGCCGATTCGCTCGCCGCCCCAGTCGAGATCGATTGCGGCGTAGGGGCGGCCGGAGCAGTCGATCACCGCCTGCACCAGCGTCTCGTCGAGCGGCACGGTCGCGTCGCCCATGCGCACGAGGCCGGAGCGGTCGCCCAGCGCCTCGTCGACGGCCGCGCCGAGCGCGAGCGCGCAGTCCTCCATCGTGTGGTGCTCGTCAACGTGCAGGTCGCCCTCGCAGCGCAGCTCGAGGTCGAAGCGGCCGTGCTTGGCGAACGCCTCGAGGACGTGGTCGTAGAAGCCGACGCCGGTCGCGACCTCGGCGAGGCCGGTCCCGTCGATGTCGAGCTCGACGTGGATGCGCGTCTCCGCGGTGATTCGGTCCACGACGGCGCGGCGCACGCCGTCCTCGAGGTCGCGCTTGACGCGCTTGAGGTTGGTATTGATCGCCTGGCGGGTCACGCCGAGCTCCTCGGCGAGCCGTGTCTGCCCGCCGAGCACGTCGAGCTCGCCCGCCTCGTAGGCCTCGCGGACGCGCAGATAGGTCTCGCTCCTCATTTCCACCATGGGGTCGCCCTCCCGGTGCGCCAATCCAGCGTAGGGCCTAAGTCAACGTATGTCTACCCATTATCGCGAGTGAGGTGTTGACGAAATATTACGATCTGCCGCCGTGAACCCGGTCACAATTCGCCGTCAGCGGCGAATAGTCTACGCGGTTTCAAACTGCAGGGCTGAGAGGTTGACGTCGGGCGAGCGCTCGGAGAGGCGCAGCATCTCGACGCCGACGACTTCGTTCGCCTCGTTGTAGTCGAGCACGACGCCCGGCGAGACCTCCTCGGACTCGACGATGGCCGAGTCATCGAGGCGGAGGTAGAGAGCATCGGCCTCTTTGTCCACGCGCAGCTTCACAGTCGGCCTCTCATGGCTCGATCGAAGAATACGCTTACGACCCGCCACGGCACAACGCGAGTATTGACCGCGACGCGCAGGACCCGGTCGTCGCGCTCCGGTACACGCCCGAAGAAGCGCTCTACTTCAGGGTCATCCGAGTCGTGCGTTCTCAACTCTGGCCCCGCCACGATTCGCTCGACCCACTCGATGGGTATCCTCCGGTCCGCCAGGGCGTCCAGCGCGTGCCGCGTGAACAACAGTCTCATGACGCCTGCTGCCGCGCGTTCACGCCGCCCCGCCCTCCACCTCTTGACGCGCCTCGGACAGCGCGGCGAGCAGGCGCTCGCTGTCCTTGGGCGTGCCGACGGAGATGCGGACGTGGTCGCGCAGGCGCTCGTGGCCGAAGAAGCGCACGAAGACGCCGCGCCGCGCCAGCGCCTCGCGCAGCGCCGCGCCGCTGCCGAAGGCGAGCCGGCAGAGCAGGAAGTTGGCCTGCGAGGGCGCGGGCTCCAGCCAGCCGCCCGCGCGCAGCTCGGCGGCCAACCGGTCGCGCTCCCCGGCGATCTCGCAGGCGCGCTCGTCGAGCAGCGCCGCGTCCTCCAGCGAGGCCAGCGCGGCCGCCTCGGCGGCGGTGCTGACGCCGTAGGGCTGCTTGCACTGCATCAGCAGCGAGGCGACCGAGGCCGGCATCACGCCGTAGCCGACGCGCAGCCCCGCGAGGCCGGCCCACTTGCTAAAGGTGCGCAGCACGATCAGCGGCGCCTCGTCTCCCTCACCATCCTCGGCGGCGCGGTCCGCGAGGCTCGGCGATCCGCTGTGCCCGCCCTCACGCCCGCTCGCGAACTCCACGTAGGCCTCGTCGATGACGACGATCGCGCCGCTCGCGCGCAGGCGCTCGGCTGCGCCGGGCGGCAGCAGCCCGCCCGTCGGGTTGTTGGGCGAGGGCAGGAACACCGCCTTCGCGCCCTCGCAGGCCGCGGTGAGGGCTTCGAGGTCCACGGACCAGTCGTCCCGCCTCGGCACGTCGACGAGCTCCGCGCCCGCGACTTCCGCGCCGAAGGGGTACATCCCGAACGTCGGCGAGGCGATCACGACGCGGTCACCGGCGTCGACGAAGATGCGGAAGACGAGATCGATGATCTCGTCGGCGCCCGCGCCGGCGACGATGCACTCCGGCGGCACGCCGTGGCGCGCTCCGAGGGCGTCGCGCAGCCGCCGCTGCTCCGGGTCCGGGTAGCGGTGCGCGGCGTAGCCGCCCGCCAGCGCCTCGCTGGCGCGCGGCGAGGGGCCGTAGGGGTTCTCGTTGCCGTCGAGCTTGACGATCGCCTCCGGAGCGACGCCGTAGCGGGCGGCGACCTGCTCGGGAGGGTCGATCGGCTCGTAGCCGCGCAGCGAGCGCAGCGGTGGGCGCAGCGCGCCCTCGAGGTCGAAGCTCGCGGAGTCGCTCATCACAGTCCCTCCAGCCTGCGCTCGATCGAGCGGGCGTGGCCGGTCAGGCCCTCGGCGCGCGCGAGCCGGGCGGCGTGCGGCCCGAGCTCGGCGAGGGCGCCCTCCGGCAGCGCGATCACGGAGCTGACCTTGAGGAAGTCGAGCACGGAGAGCGGCGAAGCGTAGCGCGCCGATCCACCCGTCGGCATGACGTGGCTCGGCCCGGCGACGTAGTCGCCGAGCACCTCGGGCGAGTGATCGCCGACGAAGACGCCGCCCGCCGCCGTGATGAGCGGCGCGATCCGCTCCGGTTCGCTCGTGAGCAGGCAAAGGTGCTCCGGCGCGAACTCGTTGGCGAGCGCCACCGCCTCGTCGAGGCCGTCCGCAACGACCGCCCCGCCGCCCTCGACGGCCGCGCGCGCAATCGCGCCGCGCTCGAGGTCCGCGAGCTGCCGCTCGACCTCGGCGCGCACCGCCTCGGCGTGGGCGCGCGAGGTGGTGATCAGCACCGGCCTTGCGAGCGTGTCGTGCTCCGCCTGCGCCAGCAGGTCGGCGGCGCAGAGGTCGGGCGCGGCCTGCTCGTCGGCGAGCACGAGCGTCTCCGTGGGCCCGTAGATCGCATCGATCCCGACCTCGCCGAAGAGCTGCTGCTTGGCGAGCGTCACGAACACGTTGCCCGGCCCGAAGATCTTGTCGACACGCGGGATCGTCCCGGTGCCCAGCGCCAGCGCCGCGATCGCCTGCGCGCCCGAGGCACGGAAGATGCGCTGCACGCCGGCCAGCTCGGCCGCGACCAGCTTGAGCGGGTGCACGCTGCCGTCCTCGCGCGCGGCGGTGACGCCGATGCGCTCCGGCACGCCGGCGACGAGCCCGGGCAGCGCCGTGTGCAGCACCGAGGAGGGCAGCACCGCGACGCTGCCGGTCATGTAGATGCCCGCCCGTGCGATCGGCTGGACCGTCATGCCGACGCCGCCCTCGAGGAAGGAGCGCGGGCCGTGCGCGAGCTGGCGCTCGTGGTAGTGGCGCACGCGATCGGCGGCGAAGCGCAGCGAGTCGAGCAGCTCTTCCGGCGTCTCCGCGAAGGCGGCCTCGATCTCCTCGGGGCTCACCTCGAGCGGCGCGTCGGCGGAGCCGTCGAAGCGCTGCGAGAAGGCGCGTACCGCCGCGTCGCCGTCCTCGCGGACGCGCGCGATGATCCGCGCCACCACCTCGAAGGCGCCGAGGTCTTCGTCGAAGGTCTCGCGGATCGAGGCGCGCACGGGCGGCGGCAGCGCGGGATCGCCGAGCGGGTCGCGGCGCAGCACGCTCGCGCGGGCGGCCTCGGCGCCCTCGACGATGCGCAGCGCGGGTCCGGATGCGGGAGTGGTGGCAGCCATCAGAGTCTCGGCAGGTATTCGCGGAGGCGCTCGGCGGCCAGTTCGGTCGCCTCCTCGAGGTAGCGTGTGACCTCGCTCTCCGTGACGTGCGAGAGCGATTCCTGGATCAGTCCGCCCGGGTTCTGCGCGACCTCCTCGACCTCCTCTTCGCTGAACCCCCCGCGCCGCAGGTGGACCTGCATTACGCGCGGGAAGCGCTCCCAGTCCGGCCGCTGGTAGGTGATCCCGCGGGTGAAGTCGCGCCACTCCGGCCACAGCCGCGACTCGATGAACCCGACGGCGATCGCCGCATCGGTCGCATCGATCGCGGTGCGGATCTCCGCGAGGGCGGCGTCGTCCTCCAATTCGCGGCGGTTCATCTCGTACTGCAGTGCGCGGTCCAGCACGTTCGCGCGCATGTCCCCGCCGAGCGGAGAGCGCTCGCCGAAGAAGCGGCGGTAGACGCTCTGGATGTAGTGCTCGTCCATCAGCAGATGCGTCACGTAGCCCGCCACGAACGCCCGCGTGCTCTCATTGAGGCCGGCGACGTTACCGAGGTCCGGGTGCTCCTCGAACATGCGCGCCACCGAGTCCTGCTCCTCGAATTCGTCGAGCTCGAAGAAGTGCGTGAGGCGGCGGTCCACGCGCAGCAGCACGCGGATGTCCGGCGCCGTCGATCCGAGGTAGTAGGACCCGCGATCGGCGTCGATGTACGGGTGGCCGAGGCGGTCGGCCAGCCCGTAGGCGCTGGCGAGGTGCGATCCGAGTGAGGGCACGTCAGACCTCCGCGGCTCCCGCCCGCAGCCGCTCGACCAGATCGTCACGCAGTTCGCCGCGCGCACCCGGCGGGCGCTCCGTCGAGCCGATCGCGCAGTTGGTCGACTCCATGATGACGTCGATCATACGGAGCCGGTTGGCGCGCAGGGTGGAGCCCGTCTCAGTGCCCTCGATCAGGATCTCCGCGTCGTCCGGCACGAAGCCCTCGGACGCGCCGGAGATCGGCAGCACCTGGTAGCGCCCGAGGTGGCGCTCGCGCGCGTAGTGGTCGGCCAGCGCGACGTACTCCGAGGCGACGCGAATCGGCCGCTCCGGGTCGTCGCGCCGCCACCAGGCGATCGCCTCGGCGATCGTCTCGGCGGGCACGGCCTCGGGCACGACCGCGCCGAGCCGGTAGCGGCTGCGGCGCAGGTCGCACAGCTCCGCGACCGGCGAGAGCGGGAACGCGGCGAGGTGCGCCGCCAGCCAGTCGCGCCCCGTCAGCGCGAGGTCGAAGCAGCCGAGCGCGACCGCCTGCGGCATGTCCTGCGGGCGGATCACCTTCACGTCGAGGCCCTCGATGCCGGAGCGCGGGTGACGGTCGGTGGCGCCATCGCCGTAGCCCTCGAAGCGGAGACCGGCGGAGGCGAGCGCCTCGACGGTGTGCGGCTGTGCGTGCCCGTCCGGCAGCGCCAGGCGGAAGACCCCGCGATCGCCGTCCGAGGCCCGCGAGCCGATGCCCTCCTGGCCGCCGTTGCGCCCGTTGCCGCGGGGCAACGGGCGCGCCTCGGCGGCGTCCCGGTCGCCCGCAGGCAGCGCGAGCAGCGGCCCCAGCGCCTCCGCGAGATCGCGGCTCGCGAGGGCGTCGCGATTGGCGACGAGGGTTGCCGAGCCGCGCTGCACCTCGGCGACGACGGCCAGCCCCTCGCGGGCGAGGATGGCGCCGGCCGCCGCCTCGTCGAGCGGCACGCCGAGGATGGCGGCGTCCGCATCCTCCGGCGGCCAGGCCTCGGGCTGGCCCCAGACCTCGATCACGCGGTAGTCCGGCACCCGCAGATAGTTGAGCGCGCGTGTCGCCAGGTTCGGGTGGGTCGTCGTCACCCGCACGCCCGGCGTCGCCGCGAGGCGGTCGAGCGTGACGCCCTCGGGCGCGGCCAGCACGAGGCGGCGACCTCCAAGGTCGAGCGGGCGCAGCGGCGTGAGCGAGTCGAGCGGGTAGCGCGCCAGCAACTCGTCGATCCAGGCGCGGCTGGTGATGCCGAGGTCGTACTGGCCGAGCGCGACCTGGATCGGGATGTCTTCCTCGGCGAAGACGCGCACGAGCACGCCAGGCCGGCCTTCGACCGGGAAGCGGTAGGCGCGCGATCCGCCCTCGTAGCCCTCGACGGCGAAGCCGGCCGCTCGGAGGCGCTCCGCGAGCGGCGCGCGCAGGTCGCCGCGGGGCAGTGCGACGCGGATCACGACGCCGCCTCCGGCGCGAGCGCCGCGAGGCGCAGCAGGTCGGCCGCGAAGCCCGAGGCCGGCGCGGCGCGCCCCCCGATCGCCTCCGCCATGCCGTCGTAGCGGCCTCCGACGAGGCATGCTTCGCCGCCCGTGAAGGCGCGGAAGGTGAGGCCGGTGTAGTACTCGAAGCTGCCGCCGGCCGCGGGCGCGAGATCGCAGGCGACGCCCGCCGCCTCGAGCGTACGTACGGCCGCCCGCAGCTCCGCGATCGGCTGCGCGGCCTCCGGCAGCGCCGCCTCGACGTTGTCGAGGTAGCCCTCGCCCCCGCCACGGATCTCCAGCAGCAGGCGCAGCCCGCTCGCCGCCTCGGGGCTGGCCGCCGCCAGCTCGGCGACTGCCTCCTCGCCGCCCTCGATCACGCGGTCGAGCGCTTCGATCTGCCCGGCCGCGTCGAGGCCGGTCGCCGCCAGCGCCGCGCGCAGCAGCCCGGCGTGGGCGAGCTCGAAGCGCAGAGCGCCGAGCCCGAGCGCGCTCAGCAGTTCGCGCGCGAGGCCCAGCAACTCGACATCGCCCTCGGGGGCGGCGAGGCCGAACAGCTCGACGCCGCACTGCCACAGCTCGCGATCGCCGTCGCCGGCGTCGAAGCGGTAGACGGGCTGCACGTAGCTGAGCCGTGCGGGCTCGCCCTCGGAGGCATCGGCCCGGCTCTCGAACCAGCGCACCGCGGGGAGCGTGCTGTCCGGGCGCAGCACCATCCGCTCGCCGCTCCACCCGTCCCAGTCGAGGAACGAGTAGACGCGGTCCAGCAGCTGCGGCGAAAGCGCCCCGGCGCTCGTGAAGAGGTGCAGCGGCTCCACGGTCGGCGTGCGGATCTCCTGGTAGCCGGCCGCCGCGGTCGCCTCGAGGAATCGCGACTCGACGCGGCGGAAGCGCCGCATCTCATCCGGTCCGATGTCGTGCATGCCGCGGCTGCGCAGGCCGGCGGCGGGGTTGCTCGATTCTGTTTCGCTGTCTGTCACGCTCGTCTCACTCTCACGGGTTCGGGTTGGTGGTCTGGTCTCGGGGGCCGGGACGACGACGCTGGTCTGTGCGGACACAGAAACGCCGCGACGGAGTTCCGCCGCGGCGTGTCACTGGCATCAGCGTTCCGGCTAGCGATGCAAGCGGCTTCGCGGCGGCGACTCCTCGCCCCGATGGCTATGCGCATGCGCGCGCCGACCGCTGATCTCGTTCGTACGCATCACGCCGATCGTAGGAGCCACGCCCTGCGAGGGCAAGCGCGCGGATCGCATCACTGATCAGGGAGTTGGTTCCTCCGCCCCTCGTTCATCCAGAAACGGGTTGATCACCATGACGCCGTCGTAGTCCTGCTCGTGGCTCAGATCCTCCGAGTAGACGGCCTCGCAGCCCAGCAGCTTCGCCGCCGCGAGGATGGCGGCGTCCCAGTAGGAGACGCCGAACCTCGATCTGATCCCGGTTGCCCTGGCGAACAGCTCCACGGTGATGGCCTGGGTTGGCAGCGTCCCCAGCGGTCTCAGGAACTCGATGGCCTGCTCATGGGTCAGCCCTGCCGGCCCGTGAGGCCTGGTGGCCTGGTGATAGAACTCCTGCAGAACCTGCACGGAGAGCGCCAGATCAGGCTCCACCAGCGTGGCCGCGGCCGTGGTTTTCTTTTCGGCATCGTCCTCCTGGTTGCTCACGGCATAGAGGAGGACGTTGGTGTCAGCGAGCCGCATTTCGGTCGTACAGTTCCTCGCGGGTCAGGAGCTGGCTGGTGTCCACGCCGATGCCCTCGTTCCCGAACCGCTCGAGGACTTCGCCGAGGAGCCGGGCCCGCCTCTCCTGCTCGGTCTCGGCGGGTGCTGTCGCTGCTGGTCTCTTGAGCATCTCCAGCAGCATGTCGCGCATCATGGCGGAGACGGTCGTGCCGGTCTCGGCGGCCCTGACTCGCGCCAGCCGGTGCGTTCCATCGTCCACGGACACGCTGATCGTCTTCAAGGTCACTCCACAAATTATTGCCTTGTGGTCTTGTGCGTCATTCTACCTGGGGGCGTGCCGCCCGTTCAACGTGAACGGACGGTTCCGGTCCCCGACACCGCGGCGCATCGCTCCCTGCGAAGCGCTAGGCGCTCCAGGCTCACAGCGTCGTCACGTCGCCCGCTGCGAAGCTGCGCTCCGACCCGTCGTCGAGGCGCAGCGTCAGTTCGCCGCTCTCCGTGACGCCCGCTGCGACGCCCTCGACGACGCCCGCCGCTCCCGCATCCACACCGGCGGCAGCGAGCTGCACGCGCCGCCCGATCGTCTCGAGGCGCACACGCCAGTCCTCGAGGAAGGCGGACGGGTCGCGCGCAATCTGCTCGACACGCCGCTCGAGGGCTCGCGAGAGCTCCGCGAGCAGCGGCTCGGGGTCCGGCGGCGTCGCGCCCGCGCCCTCGATACTCGTCGCGCGGGCGCGCTCGTCCGGCGGCAGGCCCGCGGTCGCAGCCTCGTACAGGTTCACGCCGATGCCCAGGAAGACCTCGAGCCTGCCGCCTCGCGGAGAACGCGCGTCGGCGAGGATGCCGGCCAGCTTGCGGCCGCCGGCGAGCACGTCGTTCGGCCACTTGAGCGTGACGCCGAGGCCGCACGCCGCCTCGACCGCCTCGGCGGTGGCGAGGCCGCCGGCGGCGCTGAGCAGCGGCGTGTGCGGCCCCGCGGTGGGGCACAGCTGGAAGGTGACGAGCAGGGCCGCCCCCGGCGCGGCCACCCAGCGCCGCCCGAAGCGCCCCCGGCCGGCGGTCTGCTCGCCCGCGAGGTAGGCGTCGCCGCAGCCCTCGGCGCCGTGCCGGTCCGCCCCCGCCCGCGCGTCGTCCATCGTCGAAGTCGTGACCGCGACGGCGTGCACGCGCGCGCCGATGCGCCCGCCGCCGCGCAGCGCGGCGTAGCGCTCGTGATCGAAGGCTGCGTCGGACGCCATCGGCGAGCCTCCCGGACGCAGAACACCCCGGCCGCTGGCCGGGGTGTTCCGTTCAGTCTCACGGGCAGAGGATCAGCCCGCGGACACCTCCCTGGAGATGTCCCACCGGTGGTCCTCGGCCTCGTGACTACGATCATCATCCATGTGGGCATCACCTCCTTCCTCGAAACCGACGATAGGCCCGCCGCCGCGCAAGCGTCAATCGGCGGGCGGCGCGGTCGTCTCCGCCTCCCCGGACGGCTCGGGCTCCGCTTCGCCGAGGGTGTAGCCGCGGAAGGAGAGGAAGCCGATGAAGACCAGCACGGCGGCGACGGGGCCGACGAGCCGCACGCCGAGCGGGTCGCTCGCGCTGTCGCCGGCGAGCAACACGATCGCCAGCAGCAGCGGCGCGAAGGCCGAGGCGCTCTTCTCCAGCAGGTTCTGCGAGCCGTAGAACATCCCCTCGCGGCGCGTCGAGGTGCGCTGCGCATCGTGGTCGACGATGTCGGCGATCAGGATGTTGGGCAGCATCAGGATGCCGGCCAGCGGCATCCCGATCGCGAAGATCACGACCGCCGCCTGCGCCACCCTCGAGATCCCCGGCATGAAGCCGGCGAAGAAGAGCAGGAAGAGCCCCCCCATGCTCCACAGCATCGCCGTGCGGAAGGCGTACGCGTTGCCTCTGCGCCTCGCGAGCGGCGTGAAGATCGCGATCCCGACCAGCACGCCGGCGATCACGATGACCGTGAGCGCGAAGGTGAACAGGCCCGCGTCGTCCGAACCGTTGCGGCCGAACACCTCGCTCGTCGAGAGCGCCGCGGAGACGTAGAACGGGAACAGTGCCGTCAGCATGATCTCGGCGATGCGGAAGAAGATGAAGCTCGGCAGGAAGGCGACGAACTGCTTGTTGGCGAACGTCTCGCGGACCGACCGCTTGAAGCCCGGCGTCGAGGGCGTGTCGTCGCTCTTCGCGTAGCTCCAGCAGCCGAACAGCGCGGTGTAGCGCGTCGCCAGCGCGATCGCCGCCATGATTGCCGCCATCGACCCGAAGCCCAAGACATCCACCAGCAGCGAGCTGATCGAGAGTCCAATGAACGCCCCGAAGACCCCGAACAAGAGCTGGAGCGCCGCAACGGTCACACGATGCTGGTGGGTCTTCGCGATGTGCGGGAGCAGCGCCTCCAGGGGAGCGCCGGAGAGGTTGCTGGACAGCCAGAAGACCTCGACGATCACGACCAGGTAGATCAGGTTGGTCAGGCTCGCGCCGCCGTCCGGCGGGATGAACAGCGCCGCGAAGAGCAGCGCCCACCACGGCGTCCCGAGCAGGATCCAGGGGATGCGCCGCCCCCAGCGCGAGTTGGTGCGATCGGTCAGGTAGCCGACGACCGGGTCGTCGACCGACTCGACGATGCGGACAATGGTCAGCACGAGGCCGAGCACCACCCGCGGCGCAAGCTCGTCGGGGAAGGCGAAACCTCCCAGGTTCAGGTCGGGCAATCCGATCGCCGGGATCCGCGTGGGCAGGTCGTCCCTGTCGGAGGGCGGGACGTAGAAGAAGATCAGCCACAACGTGAACGCCCGCGAGAGCACGTTGCCGGAGACGGACCCGCTGGCGTAGAAGACCCTGGTGCGCAGCGGCCGCTGTTCGTCTGTCACGCCGCCCCCCATCCGGCTCGCGCCGGTGCCGGCATGCTACGGGATCGCGGTCAGTCCTCGCTGTAGACGCCCCGCAGCTCGGGAGGCAGCAGCGCCGCGACGGGGCCCATCACCGCCCGCGCGCCTTCCTCGTCGTTCATGCGCTCCAGCGTGAACGGCGCGCCGAAGGTCGCGACCAGCGCGCCGTCCTCGTCGTCGCGCACGGCGACGGGGACGAGCGGCGTGGTCCCCGAGGACAGCCAGGAGAGCGCCGCCCCGGAGCCCGGCCAGGCCGCCGCCAGCTCCGGCCCGGATCCGCTCGCCGCCTCGGGCGTGATGCCCAGCACCGAGTCCTCGCGCAGGATCTCGCGCGCCTCACGCAGCAGCGATGAGCGGGAGCGCACCTCGGCGTCCGGGCGCGCGACGAGCAGCAGCCCGTACGCGTCGCCGATCTTGCCCAGCAGCCACGCCATCAGCCGGTCCGGCATCGGCAGGCCGGCGAAGCGGAAGCCCTCGAAACGGTCGGTGATCAGCCAGTGGACCGGCGGATCGCCGCCGCGATGCGCCTCGAGCGCGGCGCCGACCAGCGCCGCGCACCACCAGACGCGCAGGCCCGGGCGCTCGTAGTGGTTCAGCACCACGATGC
>VXOS01000045.1:0-15569 GCA_009839925.1 Chloroflexota bacterium | reverse complement strand
GCCCGCGCCCGCGGCCCCCCCCCCCCCCCCCCCGGCCGCCCGCCGCCCCCGCGGGCCGGCGCGCGCCGGCGCGCGGGGCCCCCGCGCCCGGGCCCCCCCCCCCCCCCCCCCACCACCAGACGCGCAGGCCCGGGCGCTCGTAGTGGTTCAGCACCACGATGCAGGCGCCCTCGCGCGGAACCTGCTCGATGCCCACGACGCGCGGGCGCGGCTGCGCGCCCCGCAGCATCTCGCGCGAGTCCGGCCCCAGCCTCCGGCGGCGCCGCAGCACGGCGACGCTGAACAGCCAGCGCACGATGTACCCGAGCGAGAAGTTGTATGACGGCGCGGTGGACGGATCGCGGTCCATCGGCTTGGCCCCTACGCGCCCTCCGCCGCCACGCCCGAGGCCACCAGCGCGTCGATCTCGTCCTCGGCGAGGCCGAACTCGCGCAGCAACTCGCGCGTGTGGCGACCCACGGGCGGCGCGGCGCGGCGGGCGCGCGTCGGCGTCTCCGAGAGCTCGATGATCGGGCCGACGACGCGCTGCGGACCCGTCACCTCGTGCTCGAGCTCCACCATGATGCCCTCGGCCGCGACCTGCGGGTCGTCCGACATCTCCTCCGGCAGGTTGACCGGCGAGACCGGCGTGCCCGCCGCCTCGAAGGCCTCGACCCACTCGGCGACGGTGCGCTCGGCGATTCGATCGCGGATCACCTGCTTCCAGCGATCGGCCTCGGCCAGGTTGACGGGGTCGAGCGCGTCGTAGTCCGGGTCGTCGCAGTTCTCGCCCTCGAGGCCCAGTACCTCGCGCATCGCGTCGCGGTTCGCCTTGGTGAGCGCGCCGAGGACCACGCCCCCGTCTCTCGCCTGGTAGCCGTTGTAGTAGAGCGCGAACTGCGTTCCGAGCTCGCGGCCGGCCATGCGGATGTCGATCACCTCGCGGTAGTCGGCGCCGCGCGCCCGCGCCTCGTCGATCTTCGCCATCGTCGCGTCGCGCACGACGCTGTCGGAGATCGGCTCGCGCATCGTGATGTGGCCCTGCCCGTACATCGCCGAGCGCAGCAGCGAGCCGGAGACCTTCTGGCCCTCGCCGGTCCGCTCGCGGTGGTAGAGGGCCGTGGTCACGCCCATCGCGGTGGCGATGCCCGTCATGTAGTCCGCCCAGGCGCCGGCCTTGAGCGCGAGCGGCTCGCCGCCCTCGGCGACCTTGCCCTCGCCCGCCATCAGCCCCGAGTAGGCCTGCGCGACGATGTCCGAGGCGGGGAACTCGGCGAGCCGCCCGCGCGTCCCGAAGCCGGTGCTCTCCACGTAGATCAGGTCCGGACGGATCGCGCGCAGCGTCTCGTAGTCGATGCCCAGCCGCTTCGCGACGCCGAGCCGGTAGTTCACCACCACCACGTCGGTCTGCGGCACGAGGCGGTGGATCAGCGCCCGCCCCTCCTCGCTGCCCAGGTCGACGATCAGGCTGCGCTTGCCGCGGTTGAAGTTCTGGAAGAGCTTGCCCTCGTTCGGCACGACGGCGCGGTTGCGGCGGTGCGGCTCGCCGCCGGGCGGCTCCACCTTCACCACGTCCGCCCCGAGGTCGCCGAGGATCACGCCGCAGACCGGCCCGGCGACCACCACCGAGAACTCGAGCACCCGGATCCCATCGAGCGCGCCGGCACGCATCGCAGCCTCCCGTGCGGACGGGCCCGGCCGGACCGCGCAGCCGCTCCACACCCGCGCGCGCATGGTAGCGTGCGCCCGCAGCGAGGCGGGAGAGGAGCCGCGCAGTGATCAAGGCAATCCTGGCGCTCTGGAGGGAACGCGACCTGGAGCCACTGGACATCCAGTGGGAGTTGCTCGACCGCTGCGCGGAGACGGTGCTCGGCAGCGGCGCCGTGCCCCCGCCGCTCGGTCTCGCGCTCAACCTCGCCGAGCTCGTCAGCGGTGAGCGCTGGGACCGCGGGGGAGCGGAGGGACCGATGGCGGACGCGCTCGTCGCCGTCTGGGCAAAGGACGCGTGGGGAGAGGACGGCACGCTCGCGGCCCTCGCGGACGCCCTCGCGGGCACGGAGGGCGTCGCCCGCCTCGCGGGCTGGACGGTGGCGGAGCACTACCCGAAGCGCTACGAGCGCGACTGGGTGGACGGCGAGCTGACGCCGGGCGTGAAGATGATGACGCTGATGCGGCCCGCGCCGGGACGATCGCACGAGCAGTGCGCGCGCCACTGGCGGGAGGTGCACACGGGCCTCGCGCTGCGCATCCACGTGGGGATGCAGCACTACGTCCAGAACGTCGTGAGCGCACCGCTCGCCAGCACGGACGCCGACGCGGACGTCTTCGGCATCGTCGAGCTGCACATGAGATCGCGCGAGGCGTTCCGCGAGGAGCGCTACGACTCCGACGCGGGACGGCGCGAGATCTACGAGGACATCCCGAAGTTCATGGCCCTCGACCGAGCCACGGGCGGCTACTTCACGGAGCGCATCCTGCGCACCCCGCCCGGCGAGGCGGCGGGCGCCTCGTAACGATCGGACCTCGCGGAAGGACGCGGCGATGCAGCAGTTCGAGGGCCGCGTGGCGGTCGTCACCGGCGGCGCGAGCGGCATCGGCCGCGCCATGGCGGAGCGCTTCGCCGAGGCAGGTATGCGCATCGTGCTCGCCGACGTCGAGCGCGACGCCCTCGAGGCGACGGCCGGCGAGCTGCGCGAGACGGGCGCCGAGGTGCTCGCCGTCGAGACGGACGTCTCGAGCGCGGAGAGCGTGGGTGCGCTCGCGGACCGCGCCTGGGAGGCGTTCGGCGCGGTGCACGTCGTCTGCAACAACGCCGGGGTCGGAGGCGCGAACGTCGCGTCCTACCGCGCGACGATCGCGGACTGGCAGTGGACGCTCGGCGTGAACCTCTGGGGCGTGATCCACGGGGTGCGCGCCTTCGTCCCCCGGATGATCGAGGGCGGCGAGGAGGGCCACGTCGTCAACACCGCCTCGATCGCGGGGCTGACTCCGCTGCCCGGCAATGCCCCCTACGGCGTGAGCAAGGCCGGCGTGGTAGCACTGACCGAGGCGCTGCAACTCGAGCTCGAGCTGCGCGACGCGCCCGTGCGCGCCTCGGTGCTCTGTCCGGGCATCGTGCGCACGAACATCCTCGACTCCCAGCGCAACCGCCCCGAGGCGCTGCGCAATCCTGAACCGCCGCGCCCCAACCCGGCGCAGGAGCGGCTGCGCGACGAGTTCGCACGGAGTGCAATCGCACCCGCCGAGGTCGCCGCGAAGGTCTTCGAGGCGATCCGCGATGAGCGCTTCTGGATCCTCACGCACGACATCGACTCGTGGATACAGCGCCGCGCCGACGGCATCCTGGCGCGCGCGAACCCGCAGGCCCGGCCGCGCGGGTAGGGAGGACGAGCGGTGCAGGAGTTCGAGGGCCGCGTGGCGGTCGTCACCGGCGCGGCGAGCGGCATCGGGCGCGGGCTCGCCCGGCGCTTCGCCGAGGAGGGCATGCGCGTGGTGCTCGCCGATGTCGAGCGTGACGCCCTCGAGGCAGCCGCTGCCGAGGTGGGCGAGACCGGCGCGGAGCTGCTCGCCGTCGAGACCGACGTCTCGAGCGCGGAGAGCGTGGACGCGCTCGCCGACCGCGCGTATGAGGCGTTCGGGGCGGTGCACGTCGTGTGCAACAACGCCGGCGTGGGCGGGGGTCGTGGGCCGACGCAGGACACCACCGTCGCGGACTGGGAATGGATCCTCGGCGTCAACCTCTGGGGCGTGATCCACGGCGTGCGCTCGTTCGTCCCGAGGATGCTCGACGGCGGCGAGGAGGGCCACGTCGTCAACACCTCGTCGGGAGCGGGGCTGACCGCGACGCCGTTCAACACGGTCTACGGCACCAGCAAGGCCGGCGTGGTGGCGCTGACCGAGTCGCTGCACCTGGAGCTGGGGCTGCGCGGCGCGCCGGTGAGCGCCTCGGTGCTCTGTCCCGGCCTGATCCGCACGAACATCCTCGACGCCGAGCGCAACCGGCCGGAGGAGCTGCGCAACCCGCAGCCGGCGACCGAGGGCCGGGCCCGCGCCCGCCTGCGCGAGGCGATGGAGAACAGCGGGACGCCGCCCGCCGAGGTCGCCGCGCGAGTAATCGAGGCGATCCGCGAGCAGCGCCTCTGGATCCTGACGCACGATGATATTGATCCGTGGGTGCGGCAGCGGGCCGACAGCATCCTGACCCGCAGCAACCCGAGTCCCCGCCTCGGCGGCTGAGCGCCCGGCGGAGCGGCGAGGACGTAACGAAGGAGGCGGCCGGTGGAGCTGGGAGCGGGATTCCCGCAGCGCGCGATCGGCAGCGACAACGGCGCGCTTCGCGACTACGTGCAGGGCGTCGAGCAGCTCGGCTACGCGCACATCCGCGCCGCCGATCACGTGCTCGGCGCCGACGCGTCGCAGTACGAGCTGGAGGGGCCGTACACGCACCACGCGCTGTTCCGCGAGCCGCTCGTGATGTTCGGCTACGCCGCGGCGATCACCTCCAGCATCAAGCTCGTCACCAGCGTGCTCATCCTCTCGCAGCGCCAGACCGCGCTCGTCGCCAAGCAGGCGGCCGAAGTCGACCTGCTCTCCGGCGGCCGCCTCGAGCTCGGCATCGGCAGCGGGTGGAACGAGGTCGAGTACGAGGCGCTGGGCGTCGACTTCGCGACGCGCGGATCGCGCATCGAGGAGCAGATCGGGTTGCTGCGGCGGCTCTGGGAGGAGCCCCTCGTCACCTTCGATGGCGAGCACCACGCCTTCCGCGACGCCGGCATCAACCCGCTGCCCGGCAGGCCCATCCCGATCTGGATGGGCGGCTACGCGCGCGTGATGATGGAGCGCACGGGCCGCCTCGGCGACGGCTGGCTCGTGCCGCCGCGCTTCCACCGCCCCGAGGGCTTTCTCCCGCGCCGCGATCGCGTGCTCGCCGCCGCCGAGGCGGCCGGCCGCGACCCCTCGACCATCGGCTTCAACCTCAGCGTCAGCACGAAGGGCAAGGACCTCGACGAGCAGCTGCGGCGCGCCGAGCTGTGGCGCGGGATGGGCGCCACGCGCTTCACCGTCAGCACCAACACCTCCGGCATGGCGACGGTCGGCGAGCACCTGGAGGCGCTGCGCGCCTTCATCGAGGCGTATCCGGAGTAGGCGACCCGTGAAGATCTACACGCGCACCGGCGACGAGGGCGACACCGGGCTGTTCGGCGGGCCGCGGGTGCCCAAGGACGACGCACGCGTCGAGGCCTACGGCGCGGTCGACGAGCTGAACGCCGTCCTCGGTGTCGCCGCCGCGGGCCTCGATCGAGAGGCGTCACCCGACCTCGCGGAGATGCTGCACGAGATCCAGTCGACGCTGTTCGACCTCGGCGGCGAGCTGGCGACGCCGGACGCGCGCGCGCGCGCGGCGAGCGGCAAGCTCACGCCCCTGCTCGCCGCGGGGTCGAGCGAGCGCCTCGAGGGCTGGATCGACGTGCTGGAGCAGGAGCTGGAGCCGCTGACGCAGTTCATCCTCCCGGGCGGCGTGCCGGTCGCCGCAGCGCTGCACCACGCGCGCACGGTCTGCCGCCGCGCCGAGCGGCGCGCGGTCTCGCTGGCGGCCCTGGAAGAGGTCGCGGGAGAGCTGCTGGTCTACCTGAACCGGCTCTCGGACTTCCTCTTCGTCGCGGCGCGCGCCGTCAACCGGCGCGAGGGCGTCGAGGAGCCGCGCTGGGCCTCGCCGCGCGGGGCTGGGGAGAGCTGACGGCCTCGGGCGTTACGCGGTGGCGGCGACGGGCGAGAGCGCCACGGCCGCCTCGCGCAGCAGCTCGACGGTCTCGTCCCAGCCGATGCAGGCGTCGGTGATCGAGACGCCGTAGCGGAGCGCGCTCACGTCGTCGCCGAGCGACTGGTTGCCCTCGTTGAGGTGGCTCTCGAGCATCAGGCCGATGATGCCGCGGTTGCCCGCCGCGCGCTGCGCGATCACGTCACGGAATGCGATCGACTGGCGCCGGTGGTCCTTGCTGGAGTTGGCGTGGCTGCAGTCGACGAGCACGGTCGGCTGGAGGCCGGCGGCCTCGAGCCGGTCGTGCGTCGCACGCACGGACTCCGCGTCGAAGTTCGGACCATCGTTGCCGCCGCGCAGCACGATGTGCCCGAAGGGGTTGCCGCTCGTCTGCACCGTGCAGGTCCGACCCTCGCGGTCGATACCCAGAAACGCGTGCGGCTCGCGCGCCGAGAGCAGCCCGTTCACGGCGACCTCGATGTTGCCGTCGGTGCTGTTCTTGAAGCCGACCGGCATGCTCAGACCGCTCGCCATCTGGCGGTGCGTCTGGCTCTCCGTCGTGCGCGCGCCGATTCCGACCCAGGAGATCAGGTCGGCGAGGTACTGCGGCGCGATCGGGTCCAGGAACTCCGTGCCCGCCGGCAACCCGAGGCTGCCGATCTCGATCAGCAGCCGGCGCGCCCTGCGCAGTCCCGCGTCGATGTTGAACGAGCCATCGAGGTCCGGGTCGTAGATCAGGCCCTTCCAGCCGACGGTCGTGCGCGGCTTCTCGAAGTAGACGCGCATCACCACCAGCACGCGGTCTTCGATCTCACGAGCGAGCGCCGCGAGGCGCCGCGCGTACTCCATCGCCGAGCGCTCGTCGTGAATCGAGCAGGGCCCGGCGACGAACAGCATCCGGTCGTCGCGGCCGGACAGGATCTCCTCGATCTCGCGGCGGCCCCGCACCACGGTCTCCAGCACATCCGCCGGAATCGGCAGCTCGGCCTCGAACTCGGTTGGCGTCGGTAGCGGGATCGTGTCGACGACGTGGAGGTCGGAGACGGGACGGTCGAGGTATTCGGCCATAGTGTCCTCCCGGGACGGGTGATGCGCGGCGCGGAGCGCCGTGTTGCCTCGAATGGCCGGGCGGCCGGACCGTTCGCGAGGCAGGCCCGCGAACCTGGGGAGCCGTCGGCGCGAACAAGCGTAGCACCGCAATCGTTCTGCCGGTAGCGCGTGCTATGTCAAAAGAGCGTGAACGTTCGCGGCCGCCCTGGACGCGTCGCGCGCCCCACCGCGCCGCCACTTGCGCGGCGCGCTACCCTGCGCGCGGCGAACACATAGCACCCGACGAGAGGCAGACTCGATGGCGAACAACGGCGCGTTCGCGCTCCACGTGCCGGTTGATTACCGGCGGCTCGGCAATGGGCTGCGCGTCGTCGTCTCGCCGGACGACTCGGCGCCGATCGTCGCCGTCGCCGTCTACTACGAGGTCGGTTTCCGCCTCGAGCCGCGCGGGCGCTCCGGGTTCGCGCACCTCTTCGAGCACCTGATGTTCCAGGGCTCCGGCCAGCTCGCGAAGATGGAGCTGGTCCAGCTCGTGCAGCAGAACGGCGGCGTCCTCAACGGCACCACCCGCACCGATTACACCAACTACTTCGAGGTGCTTCCCAAACCGGCGCTGGAGCTCGCGCTCTGGCTGGAGGCGGACCGCATGCGCGGGCCGCGCATTACCCAGGAGGAGCTCGACAACCAGCGCGACGTGGTCAAGAACGAGGTGCGCGTCAACGTCCTCAACCGCCCCTATGGCGGCTTCCCCTGGATCGACATGTGCGAGCGCGCCTTCCGCAACTGGCACAACTCCCACAACGGCTACGGCGAGTTCGAGGACCTCGACGCCGCCAGCCTCGACGACGTGTGGGCCTTCTTCGGCGACTACTACTCGCCCCGCAACGCCGTGCTCGTGATCGTCGGGGACGTGGAAGCGGAGGAGGCGTTCGCCCTCGCCGACCGGCACTTCGGATCGATCGAGGGCGCGCCGGCCCCGCCGCCCCCGGACCTCCGCGAGCCGAGGCAGGAGGCCGGGCAGTCGTTCACGAAGCCCGACCCGCTCGCCAGCCAACCGGCGCTCGCCTTCGCCTACCACACGCCCGAGCGCGACACGCCCGAGTACCTCGCGATGGGCGTGCTGCACCAGCTGCTCGCCGGGGGCGACGACTCGCTGCTGCATCGGGAGCTGGTCAGCCGCCGCGGTTACTGCGGCGAGGTCGACGCGGGGATCAACTTCCTCGGCAACATGTTCAGCGCGCGCACGCCGCTGCTCTGGACCTGCTCGCTGATCCACGACGCGGAGACTCCCCCGGAGACCATCATCGAGACTGCCGAGGAGGTGATCGCCCCGCTGCGCAAGTCGGCGATCGATACGGAGGCGTTCAAGCTCGCGCTGGTGAAGGCGCGCTCGGGCCTCTACTCCACGGTCGGCGGCGGGATGTTTCCGGCGATCGGACTCGCCGACCTGCTCGCCTCGTTCACGCTCTTCGACGACGACCCCGGACGCGTCAACCGCCTCGAGGCGGAGCTGCGCGCCCTCAGCCCGGAGCTGGTCCTGGAGACCGCGCGCGAGTACCTCCGCCCCGAGGCGCGCACCGTGATCGCCGTCGAGCCGGGAGCGAGCGCCCAGTGAGCGCGCGACCGGCCGCAGGCGCCCCGGCCGCGTTCCACCTGCCGCAGCGCACCGAGCTGACGCTCGGCAACGGGCTGCGCGCCACGTTCATCGAGTACGGCGCCGTGCCGAAGGCGTTCGTGCGGGTGTCCCTGCGCGCCGGCGGCCTCAACGAGCGCGAGGGCGCCTCGGGGCTCTCCGTGCTCGCCTCGCGCTACCTCAAGGAGGGTGCCGGGGACCTCGACGCGGGGGCGCTGGCAGCGAGGATCGCCAGCTGCGGCGGGCGGCTCGACACGCACACCGGCGACGACGACACGACCCTTGACGTGCAGGTGCTCTCCGAGTCCACGCCCGAGACATTGCGGTTGCTCGGCGAGGTCGTCACACGCCCCCGCCTGCCCAAGGACGAGCTGGAGCGACTGCGCGCCGAGCTGCTGCGCGAGCTGGCGGTCGCCGCGACGGAGCCCAGTGTGCTGGCGCTGGAGCGCTTCCACGCCGCGCTCTACGGCCACCACCCCTACGCCCGCGTGCTGCCCTCGCGAGCAGACGTGGAGGCGCTGGGCATCGAGGACGTACGCGGCTTCGTCGGCGACGAGTTCGGAGCCGCGCGGGCGCACGTCTACGTCGCCGGCCGCTTCGACCTCGCGGCAGCGGAGCAGGCGCTGCGCAAGGCGTTCGAGGGCTGGGCTGCCGGGCCCGAGCCGCTGATCGCGCCGCCCTCGCCGGGCAGCGAGCGGGCGATCCATCTCATCGATCGTCCGGGCGCGGGGCAGTCGACGATCCGCCTGGGGCTGCCGGCGCCGGACCCCTCGCGGGAGGACTACCTGCCGCTGACGGTGGCCGATACGCTGCTCGGCGGCGCGTTTATGTCGCGCATCACCCTCAACCTGCGCGAGGACAAGGGCTACACCTACTCGCCGCGCAGCACCATCGCCGTGCACTACCGCGACGCCTACTGGATGCACGCCTCGGACGTGACGACGGCGCACACCGGCGACTCGCTGCACGAGATCTTCGCCGAGATCGAGCGCCTGCGCGCCGAGCCGCCCCCGGCCGGGGAGCTCGAGGGCGTCCAGCGCTTCATGGCCGGCGGGATGCTGGTGCGCAACGCGACGCCCGCCGGCCTGCTCGGGCAGCTCGGCTTCCTCGACTTCCACGAGCTGGGCGCGAGCTACGCCGAGGAGTACGTCGACCGCGTGTACGCCGTCACGCCGGAGCAGGTGAGCGATCTCGCGACGGCGTACCTGCGCCCGGAGGAGATGACGATCGCGATCGCCGGGGACGCCTCGGTGATCCGCGAGCAAATCGCGCCCTATGGTGCTATCACTACGTAGCGAGGAAACGATCCGTGTCGCAAGAGAACAGCCGCGCACCACAGATTGCCGACTTCGACCCGACACTGCGGGTGAAGCGAAAGCCCTACCACGAACGGCTGCAGGAGCTGCAGCTCGAACTGCTGCACCTGCAGGTGCGGATGCGCGACGACGAGAACGCGGCCGCGGTGATCGTCGTCGAGGGCGTCGACGCCGGAGGCAAGGGAGGCACGATCGCGCGCCTCGCGGGGCACCTCGATCCGCGCGGGGTCCGCGTCCACGGGATCGGTGCGCCCACATCCCTGGAACTGCTGGGGCACTATCTGCAGCGCTTCCACGCGCGCATGCCGCGTCGCGGGCGAATCGCCGTCTTCGATCGCTCCTGGTACGGGCGCGTGCTCGTCGAGCGCGTCGAGGGCCTGACCCCGCGCTCGGACTGGGAGCGCGGTTACCGCGAGATCTGCGAGTTCGAGCGCCAGTACCATGACAGCGGCACCGTCATCATCAAGTTCTGGATGCATATTTCAAAGGAAGAGCAGCTGCGCCGCTTCGAGCAGCGCGGCTCGGACCCGTTCAAGCGCTACAAACTGACCGCCGACGACTGGCGTAACCGGGAGGCGTGGGACCTCTACATGCACGCGGCGGACGAGATGTTCGAGCGCACCCACACCGAGGTCGCGCCCTGGGTGCTCGTCAGCGCCGAGCAGAAGCGCTACGCCCGCCTCGTCGTCCTCAGCACGGTGGTCGAGCGGCTCCGCGAGGCGTTCGGGTAGCCGCGAGGACTCCCGCTACGGCGCCTGTTCGCGGACCAGCTCCCGAACCCCGGCCAGGGTCGCCTCGGCGCGCATCCAGCCTTCGAGCTGCCCGGCGGTCTCCTCGGACGGGTCGAGGATGGCGCTGATGCGGTTCGCGAACGGGGACCCTTCGGCGTAGATCCAGACCAGATCCTCCTGGTATCCGGGCAGCTCGGCCGGGAAGTGTGCGAGGCCCTGCCAGTGCAGCCGTCTCCCGATCCCCGCCCGCACCTGGCGACCCAGCTTCTGCCTCCCATAGGCGTTCCGCAGGTCGCGCATCGACGTCTTCCAGATACCCCCGCAGCGCTCGACGCGACTCGCAAGCTCTTCCCAGAAGTCCACGTCCATTTCGCTCTTCCCCCAGCTCGTGTGCTTATCGACGAACATCATAGGGACACCTCGCAGGTGTCCCTGCGCGGGGAGGGGACCGGACTGCCCTCAGACGGTCTGTTGCGCCGATCGGTCGATCGGGCTTGTGGCAGTTGCGGAAAGTCTCCTGCGGCAGAGGGCGCTGGCGTCGCGAGGCAGGCGACGCTCAGTCCGGCGTGGCTTCTCCTCGAGGCCGGCGGGGCGCGAGCGTCGTCGCGCCCTCGCGGGACTCGACGTACTCCCAGAGCGGCCAGGCGCCGCGCAGGCCGACGTCGTCGCCCCCGCTCGCCGAGACCACCTGCGAGGGGTCGAGCAGCCGCGCGCTGTGCATGTCGCCCAGCCGCTCGCGCAGCGGATCGAGCAGCAGCGCCCCGGCCGAGGCGACCCCGCCGCCAATCACCACGCGCTCCGGCATGTAGGCCTCGATGGCGTTGGCGACGCCGACGGCGATCGCCTCCGCGATCTCGCCAAGCCAGCCGCGCGCCGCCTCATCGCCCGCCCGCGCGCGCCTCGTGACCTCGGCGCCGCTCAGCCCGGAGAGCCGCTCGAGGGCGGGACCGGCCGCCAGCGATTCGAGGGTGCGCAGCTCGCGGTAGTCGATCGTCGACTGGCCGATCTCGGCGAGCGAGCGCTTGCCGTGCAGCAGGCGCCCGCCGATCACGACGCCGCCGCCGATGCCCGTGCTGATCGTGAGATAGACCATGTCGTCGGCGCCGCGCCCCGCGCCGTTGCGGTGCTCGCCGACGGAGGCGAGGTCGGCGTCGTTGACGAGGACGGCGGGCAGCCCGCAGGCGTCCGCGAGGGGCTGCGCGGCAACGTGCCCCTCCCAGGCGAGCAGGTTGGGCATGCGCTCCGCCACGCCGTGCTCGTAGTCCACCACGGCCGGCACGCCGACGACGGCGCCGCGCAGTTTCTCGCTCGCCCCGTCGGCGACCTCGCGCATCAGGCGGGGCAACGCGCCCGGATCGTCGGGCGGCGTCGGCTGCACCGCGCGGGCGACGATCCCGCCCTCGGGCGTGACGACGGCGACGCGCATGTTCGTGCCGCCGAGATCGACGCCGAGGACCGCCTCGCGGGGCATCTAGGCCTCGCGCACGGCGTGGCCGCCGAACTCGTTGCGCAGCGCGGCGAGCAGCCGCAGCGCGAAGCTGTGCTCGCCACGCGAGGCGAACCGCGCCCACAGCGAGCCCGCGATCACGTCGACCGGCACGCCGCGCTCGACGCCCTCGATGACCGTCCAGCGGCCCTCGCCGGAGTCCTCGACGTAGGGCTGGATGTGGCTCAGCGCAGGGTCGCCGGCCAGCGCGCGCTCGGCCAGCTCAAGCAGCCACGAGCGCACCACGGAGCCCTGCTGCCACAACCCGGCGATCTCCGCGAGGTCGAGCTCCTCGTCGTAGGCGTCGAGCAGCTCGAAGCCCTCGGCGTAGGCCTGCATCAGCCCGTACTCGATGCCGTTGTGGACCATCTTCACGTAGTGCCCCGCCCCGTTCGGGCCGAGGTGCGCGTAACCGCCCTCGAGGGCGAGCGCGGCGAACAGCGGCTCGGCGTCCGCGAACGCGTCCGCCGCGCCACCAACCATGACGCAGTAGCCGTGCTCAAGGCCCCACACGCCGCCGGAGACGCCGCAATCGAGGAAGCGCAGCCCGCGCTCGGCGGCCTGCCCGGCCCGGCGGATCGAGTCCGTGTAGCGGCTGTTGCCGCCCTCGATCACGAGATCGCCGACCGAGAGCAGATTGAGAAGAGCCTGGAAAGCGCTCTCCGTCGCCTCGCCCGCTGGAAGCATCAGCCAGACGGTGCGCGGCGGGTCGAGCGCCTCCACCATCGTCTCGAGCGAGTCGGCGTCGCGCAGCTCGGCGTCGAGGTCGTAACCGACGACCTCGTGCCCGGCGCGGCGGAGGCGCTCGCGGATGCCGCCGCCCATGCGCCCGAGGCCGGCGAGGCCGATCTTCACGCGCCCAGCTCCGCCAGCTCCTCGAGCGTCACGCGCGCGACGCGGCGGCCGAGCGAGAGCAGCGACTCGAGGTCGCCGAGCGCCTGCGCCCGCTGCAGCTCGCCGAACCCGGCCGCCCGGCCGGGGATCGCGAGGTCGTCGTCCTCTTCGCGCACGACCTGGATGCAGACCGCGCTGTTGGGGCCGCCCTTGTGCAGCTGGCCGGTGGAGTGCAGGAAGCGCGGGCCGAAGCCGACCGTGGTCGCGGCGCGATAGCAGTCGCGCAGGCGAACACGAGCGGCCTGCAGCGCCTCGATGTTGGCCTCGCTGCGCGGCAGGAACGCCTGCAGCGCGATGTAGTCGCCGGGCCGCACGTCCGCGAGCAGATCGGCGGCGCCGGCCGTCGAGGGCGCCTCGTTGCCATTCGAGCCGGCGAGGATGCGTGCGGTCGCGTCCTTCGCCTGCTGCACGTTGGGCTCGTCGAAGGGCTGGACGCCGAGCAGGGAGCCCGCGACGGCGGTGGCGACCTCCCAGCGGTAGAACTCCGCTCCGAGGCCGTCCGCGTCCGCTGCGGGCAGCCGAGCGACGGGGTGTCCGGCGCGTTCGAGCGCCGCGAGGCCCTCGTGGTCGCCATAGGCGACGAACAGCCGGTCGTCGCCGTAGACCTCCGGCGCGCCGAGCGGTTCGCCCTCGACGGGCACGATGCCGCTGCCGTCCTTGCCGGTGGACTCCGCGACCAGTTGCTCGACCCACGCTCCGAGGGCGGCGAGCGGCGGCGGCAGCACGAGCGTCAGCTTGTCGCGGCCGCTCGCGCCGGCAGCGCCGAGGGCGGCGCCGAGCCGCACGCCGGGGTTGTCGCCGGGCGGCGCGCAGGCCCCGCAGGCGCGCTGCAGCTCGACCGCGGGCGCGAGCAGGCCGCGCAGGTCGACGCCCAGCAGTGCGGCAGGCACGAGGCCGAAGTACGAGAGCGCGGAGTAGCGCCCGCCGATCTCCGGCGGGTTGAGGAAGACCTGCCGGAAGCCTCGCTCCCCGGCGAGGTCGGCGAGCGGCGTGTCCGGGTCCGTGATCGCCACGAAGCGCGCCCCGTCGGGCACGCGCGACCAGAAGTAGTCGAGCTGCGACCGCGTCTCCAGCGTCGTCCCCGACTTGCTGGCGACGACAAACAGCGTGCGTGCGAGATCGAGGCGCGCGTCGAGGGCGCGGATCTCCGCCGGTTCGGTCGTGTCGAGGACGGTGAGCGTCGGGCGCCCGGGCGCGTTGCCGTGCGTGCCCGCGATCACCTCCGCCGCGAGGCTGGAGCCTCCCATGCCGAGCAGCACGACGTCGTCGACGCCGTCGGCGACTGCCTCGCGGGCGAACGCCTCGATCTTCTCGACGCGTCCGGCGAACTCCTCCGGGGCCGTCACCCAGCCGAGGCGGTCGGCGATGCCCGCCGGGTCGTCCGCCCAGAGCGTGTGGTCGCCCGTCTGGAGGCGTCCGGCGGCGTCGTCGCGCGCGAGACGCTCGAGCGCCTCGCTCGTGGCCTCGGCGATCGGGCCGAGGTTGCCCTCGATGCGGGCGCTGCCGGAGCGGATCGCGGTCAGCGCCTCGTCGATGCAGCGCAGCAACGCCAGGAAGTCCGCCTCGAAGGCGTCGAGGCCGTCGATGAGCAGCTGGTCGGTGACCGCCTCGAGGTCCACGCCCGCCTCGCCGAGGGCGGCGAGCGTCGCTTCCGCCTCGGCCTCGTCCTCGCGCGTGATCGCGTGCGAGGCGTCGCCGTGGTCGGCGAAGGCGTTGAGGGTGGCCTCGGGCAGCGTGTTCACCGTGTGCGGCGCGACGAGGTTGTCCACGTAGAGCACGTCGGAGTAGGCGGCGTTCTTCGTGCCGGTCGAGGCCCAGAGCGGGCGCTGCACGCGCGCCCCGGCGGCCGCGAGGCCGTCCCACATGCCGCCGGAGAAGACCTCGGCGAAGCGCGCGTAGGCGGCGCGCGCGTTGGCGATGCCCGCCTTCCCGCGCAGCGGCGAGTCGTCCGGGAGCCGCCCGTCCACCTGCGTATCGACGCGCGAGACGAAGAATGAGGCGACCGAGGCGATCGCCGAGAGGTCACGCCCCGCCTCGAGGGCGCGCTCGAGCCCGGCGACGTAGGCGCGCGCGACCGCCTCGTAGACGGCGATGTCGAAGAGCAGCGTGATGTTGACGTTGACGCCCTCGCCGATCAGCCGTTCGACGGTCTCGGGCGCGTTCGGCGTGCCGGGCACCTTGATCATCACGTTGGGCCGGCCGACCGCCTCGACGAGGCGGCGCGCCTCGGCGATCGAGCGCTGCGAGTCGTGCTCGACGCCCGGGGGCAGCTCGAAGGAGACGTAGCCGTCGGCGCCGCCGCCCGCCTCGTAGATTGGGCGCAGCGCGTCGGCGGCGCGGCGCAGGTCGGCGCCGGCGAGGCGCACGAAGGCGTCGTAGGGGTCGCGGACACCGGCCTCGGCGAGGGCGCGCAGCTCGTCGTCGTAGTCCGAGGAGCCGGCGATCGCCTTGCCGAAGATGGTGGGGTTGGAGGTCAGCCCGGAGACCCACTCGTCGTCGATCAGGCGCTGCAGCTCGCCGGAATCGAGGAAGCCGCGGCTGATGAAATCGAGCCAGGTGCTCTGGCCCTGCTCGTGCAGGAGCGCAAGCGACTCGCTCATGGGTCGGGACCTCCTCGGGTGGCGGGGAGCAGCCTCGCGGCCTTCGTGCGCATCGTAATGGAGATTCGGCTGCGTGACAGCGCCTCCGCAATCCAACCACCCATCCCGGACGAGCCGCGCGC
>VXOS01000065.1 GCA_009839925.1 Chloroflexota bacterium | reverse complement strand
GGGGCCCTCGGCGTCGCGGAGAGGGTAGCGTGTTGGCGGAGGGGCGTGTGGGGTTGGCGGCTATGGGACGGTGGGCAGGTCGGCGGGCTCGGCGGGAAGATGGATCTCGATGCCGGTGACATCCGCGCCATCCACCTCGATCTCGGTGGCCTGCGCGAAGTCGGCCGTGAAGCCGGTCTCGCCGCCGTACCAGCCGATCTGACGCCAGACGCGTTCCTCCAGAGTGTAGATTCGGAGGATGAAGTCTCCGTTCTGGTGGGGGATCTCGAACGTACCGTCGGAGGAGTTCCCTGCGAACTTGCTGTTGCGCTCCGAACCGCCCCACAACCACAGGCCGATTCCCGTTGTTGGTTCTCCGTCGGAGCCGAGTACGGTGCCCTGCACTCGCGGGATCCGGGCCTCCGGGAGGTCGGCAAGGTTGGCCGGAAGGCGCATCTCGATGTCGACCATGTCGCCGTCCGCGACATCGAGGAAGATCGCCTGCCCTACGTCGGTCGTGAAGCCCTCACCGGCGCCGTACCAGCCGACGAGACGCCAGAATGGGGGTGTGTCGTGAGATCGGTGGAGTTCGACACTGAAGGTGCCGGCGAGCACCAGCATGTCGAACTTCCCATCCTCGCGTGTCTGCTCGAAACGGTCGTTGATGGCTGCCTCTGCCGACGCCCACACTCCGATCCCCTCGACGGGTTCGTTCCCAGGGCCCAGCACGGCCCCCCGGATTCGCCCGAGATCAAGGCCAGCAACCAACTCGTTGCGGTGCTGTTCGAAAGCCTCGTGGAACTCGTCCACCGTCATGCCGAATGCGGCTGCGAACGCGTCCTGCCAGGTCGCGCTGTCAGTGAGCAGCCGCCAGTACTCGACGTGCGAATCTGCGCCTGCCCTCGAAATGAGCCACTCGATCGCGAGAGTCCCGATGGCGTAGCCGGCAGACCTCTCGGCTTCCCACTCAGCTGACTCCTGCAGGTTCCTGAACAGATGATCGTAGTCGCCAGCACGAACGATGGCTGTCCCGCGGTACCGTTCATATGACCCGTAGTAGACTTGGGATTCGTAGATCGCGGCTCCCTCGATCAGCCAGCCTGGCGTCCCCTTGTAGTATCCGCCCGATAGATCGCGCTGCAGGACATGAAGATACTCGTGCGCGAGGAGGAGAGAGTTGGCAGTTCCGCTGTTCACATAATCGCCATAGATGAACAGCACCTTGGTTCCGCTCGTCGCTCCAAAGGCTAGCCCCCCTTGTCTGAGTCGCTGAGGGTCGCCTCCGGTCAACTCAGCAAAGACCGACCTCGCGGCTTCCAGATCTGCTCCGATGTACACGCCGAACTCTGGCGCCTGTAGCCCGAATCGATCGGCGTAGTAGGCCACCACTTCGTCCAATGCACTGCGGTAGGCGGCCTGGCTCGCGGGCAGCACCTCGCCCATGAAGACGATCTCCGGGTACGTCGGGATTGGAGTAGCGGTTGGCGTTGGGGTCGGCGTGGGCGTGGCGGGCCTGGCGCCGTCCGGTTTGGCGTCGGGTACGGGCACCGCCGCGGTGGCGCTTGAAGCCATGGCGGGAGGCAGCTGGACGTGATCAGCCGGAAGCCGGATCTCGACCTCTGTGAGGCGGTCGCCGTTCAGGCGAAACACGGTCGCCCGTGCGCGCTGGGTCGTAAAGCCGCCTGGACTGTCCTCGCTGTACCACCCGACGTATGCGTCGTTCTCGATGACGTAGACGATGAGCGTGAATGTCCCGTCTCCGTGGGTGAAGGAGAACGTCCCGTCCCAGGCCGTCGTGGTGAACTTGCTGCCCTCCGGCGATCCGCCCCAGAGCCACACGCCTATCGAGGGGAGTGGTGCTCCGTCGGGTCCTCGCATCACGCCCTCGATGAGCCGGGATTGCGGAGCTGCGGGCGTCGGCGTGGCGAGAGGTGTTGGTGTCGCCGTAGGCGATGGTGTCGAGGCTGGTGTTGCTATCGGCGTCGGCGTTGCGGTCGCCGTCGGTGTGGCCACGGGCGTGGCCGCGCCCGGCGTGGGCGTGGGTGCAGGCTCCGCTTCCCCGCCGCCGGTGCAGCCCGCGAGGATCAGGCCGAGGACGGCGGATGCTACGAACCGCTGAGGCAATCTCATGTCACACGCTCGGGCGATAGCCTACACGCCGCCGGCGGGTCGAGGCGGAGGCAGCTGGCCCTACGGCCGCACGCCGGGGCGTGACTTCGGGCCGTCGGCCAGCTCGTGCGGGAGCACGCGGTAGGCGTGCTCGACGAAGCGCTCGAGGTGCGTGCGCGTCTCCAGAGGGTCGATGATCTCCTCGACGCCGAAGGCCTCGGCGGTGCGGAAAATGTTGCTCATCTCCGCGAACTCGTCCTCCAGCTCGCGGCGGCGCGCCTCCGGGTCGGGCGAGGCCTCGATCTCGCGGCGGTAGGCGGCCTCGACGCCGCCCTCGATGGGCAGGATGCCCCAGTCCGCGCTCGGCCAGGCGACCTTGTAGCGCAGCCGCGAGTCGCCGGGGATCATGCCGGCCATGCCGTAGCACTTGCGCACCACGATCGAGAGCGCGGGCACCGTCGCCTGCATCCCCGCCCAGGCCGCGCGGATGCCGCGCTTGAGGGTCGCCGCGCGCTCCGCCTCGGGGCCGACGGCGAAGCCGGGCACGTCAACGAAGAAGACGAGCGGGATGTGGAAGTAGTCGCACAGGTCGATGAAGTGCGCCTGCTTCTCCGCCCCGTCGCCATCGAGGGCGCCCCCGTAGGCCAGCGGGTTGTTGGCGATCACGCCGACCGGGTGCCCGTTCACGCGCGCGAGGGCGGTGATCAGGCTCAGCCCGTAGTGCGGCTTGATCTCGAAGATCGAGCCGGGGTCCAGCGTCGCTTGCAGGATCTTGTGCATCTGGTAGGGGCGCCGCCGGTCGCGCGGCACGATGTCGGCGAGCGGCTCGGCGTCGGGCGGCGCGCCGTTGAACTCGGCGACCGGGGGCAGCTCGAAGACGTTGGAAGGCATGTAGGAGAGGAACGCCTTGATCTGGTTGAAGGCGTCCTGCTCGTCGGCCGCCTCGTTGTCGATGCAGCCGGACTGGCGGACGTGGATCTGCGGCCCGCCCAGCTCGCGAGGAGTCAACTCCTGGCCCATCGCCCGCCGCACGACGGGCGGTCCCGCGGCGAAGACGGCGGAGGTGTCCTTCGTCATCACACTCCAGTGCACGAGCTGGGAGCGGCCGGCCGGGCCGCCCGCGGCGAAGCCCAGCACGGCGCCGACGACGGGGACGTACATCATCGCCTCGACGGCGGGCATGAACTGGTGGTTGCCGGCGAAGAGCGGCGGCGCGCCCTCCGAGGCGATGCGCTGCACGTTGCCGCCGCCGCCTTCGATCAGCAGCACGAGCGGGATCAGGTACTCGCGGGCGAGCTCCTCGGGGAAGCCGCCGACGTCGCCGCCCTTGACGCGCTGGTGGAAGTGCTTGGCGGAGCCGCCGCGGATCGTGAAGTCCTCGCCGCCGATGGCGACGTGCCGCCCGTCGATCTTGCCGAGGCCCATGACGTAGGGCGCGGGCGTGAACTCCTTGAGCTCGCCGTCCTCGTAGAGCCCCGCGCCGGCGAGCGCGCCGACCTCGTGGAAGGAGCCGTCGTCGAGCAGGATGTCGAGGCGCTCCCGGATGGTGTTCTGGCCGCGGGCGTGCTGGCGCTCGATGCGGTCCGGCTCGCCGCCGGCGCGCGCCAGCTCGGTGCGCTGCTTGATCTCGTCGAGCCTGTCCTGCCAGACCATCGCGTCGCTCCTCCGCGTCCGCGCGCCCTCGTGCGCCCCCGGTGGGGCGGGGAGAGGGT
>VXOS01000102.1 GCA_009839925.1 Chloroflexota bacterium | reverse complement strand
CCCCCCGCCGCCCGCGCGCGGCCCCCCCCCGCCCCCCTCCCCCCCCATCCCCCCCCGGGGGCCCCCGCCCGGGCGGGCCCGGCGGCCGGGGGGGCCCCCCGCCGCGCCGAGGCCGACGACGACCACGCCGGCCTCGAGATCCCATCGGGGAACTTCGCTGGCCACGAGGGGCGCGATCGCTCCGGATTCGTCGGTGCTCACTCGCTGCCCCGTCCTCGCTCGCCGGTTCCGGGTAGAGTAGCCCCGCGACGAAGCGAGGAGCGGGAGGAGGCAGCACATGGGTGAAGCAGGAGCGCCGCTCAACCGCGTGATGACGCAGGTCGCGTTTGTGGTCCCGGACATCGAGGCGGCTGTATCGACCTACGCGGAGCTGCTCGGCATGGACCCGGCCGAGATCTACACGCCGCCGCTGCGCGAGGCGCGTGAGTACCGGGGCAAGCCACTCCCACCCGAGGTCAATCTCCGGGTCGCGATGATCGAGCTGGACAACATCACCCTCGAGCTGATCGAACCGATCGGCGGGCCGAGCGTCTGGAAGGACGTCCTCGACGAGCAGGGCGGCGGACCGGTGTTCCACCACCTCGCGTTCGAGGTCGGAGACGCAGGCGCCTCGGCGGAGCAGCTCGGCGAGCGGGGCTACGAGGCGGCGCACTCGCAGATCCGCGCCAACGGTGGCCGGATGTTCTATGTCGACGCACGTGAGGAGCTGGGCACGCTCTTCGAGCTGCTCGGCAGCGGGCCCGGGGAGTAGGAGCGCAGGTTGACGCAGTCCGCGGAGGAGACGGGACGCCTCGCAGGCCGCATCGCGGTCATCACCGGCGCCGCGCGCGGCATCGGCTTCGAGTTGGCTGCGCGGCTCGGCGGCGAGGGCATGCGCGTGGTCATCGCCGACATCGACGGTGCGAAACTCGCGCAGGCGGAGCACGAGCTGCACTCGCGGGGCGTCGAGGCCGTCGCCGTCCCGGTCGACGTCAGCGACTTCGCGGACATCGACCGCTTGCCGCGCGTCGCGCTCTCGGCGTTCGGGAGGATTGATGTGGTCTGCCTCAACGCCGGCGTGAACGCCGCGCACGTACCGAGCTGGGAGATCGCGCTCGAGGACTGGGACTGGATCCTCGGGCCGAACGTCTGGGGCGTGCTCAACGGCATCCAGGCCTTCGTGCCGCGCATGCTGGCGCAGGAGCGCGCCGGCCACGAGGGCGGCCACATCGTGATCACGTCCTCGAACGGTGCGCTGCGCATGCGGGACTCGAGCGGGCCGTATCCGGTGACGAAGCACTTCGTACTCTCGGCTGCCGAGTCGCTTTATCACGATCTCAAGGCGGCCGGTTCGGAGCTGCGAGTCTCGGCGCTGCTGCCCGGCGGGATCCGCACGCAGGAGGCGATGGCCCGCCGCGGCGAGCCGCGCCTCGCGAGGACCGACGATCAGCAGGACGCCGAGAACCGCCGCATGCCGCCCGAGCAGGTCGCGGAGATCGTGCTCGGCGCCCTCCTTGAGCCGCGCTTCTACATCCTCACCCACCCGGAGCGCTCGCACGGCCTGGTGCGCGCGCGGCTCGAGTCCATCCTCGAGGACGGCGACCCCACCCCCGCAGTCGTGTTCTAGCGGCGGCGCGCGGACGGTACACCCTGCCGCCACGCCCCGTGCGTGCGAACATGGAAGCATGGCTGAGACGCCCGAGGCGGTGACGATCGAGGACGTGTACGCGGCGCGGGAGCGCATCGCGGGGGCGGTGCGCGTCACGCCGCTCTGGCCGATCGGGTCGCTGTCACAGATCGCCGGCGTGCCCGTGTTGCTCAAGTGCGAGCAGCTGCAGCGCGGCGGCTCCTTCAAGTTCCGTGGTGCCTCGAACATGCTCGGATCGCTCGAGGCGCGGCCGGCAGGCGTGGTTGCGGCAAGCGCGGGCAACCACGCGCAAGGCGTCGCGCTCGCCGCCTCGGAGCGCGGCATTCCGTCGACCGTCGTGATGCCGGTCAACGCGCCTCTCGCGAAGCAGGCCGCGACGCGCGCCTACGGCGCTGAGGTGGTGCTGCTCGACGGCTCGCTCGAGGCCTGCATCGCGCGCGCCCGCGAGCTGGCGGCCGAGTCCGGCCTGCTCTTCGTGCCGCCCTTCGACAACCCGGCCGTGGTCGCCGGGCAGGGCACGCTCGGCCTCGAGCTGCTCGAGCAGGCGCCCGAGGCGGAGACGGTGCTCGTGCCGGCGGGCGGCGGCGGGCTGCTCGCCGGGGTTGCGCTCGCCATCAAGTCGCTCAAGCCGGAAGTGCGCGTGGTCGGCGTGCAGGCGCAGGCGATGCCCGGTATCGCCGCCTCGCTCGGCTCGGGATCGGCGCTCGCCGTGCCGCTTGTGCAGACACTCGCCGACGGTGCGGCCGTCGCCGGGCCCTCGGACCTGACGTTCGAGCTGATCCGGCGCTACGTCGACGACGTGGTCACGGTGCCCGAGCCGGACATCGAGCACGCGATGGTGCTGCTGATCGAGCGCGCCAAGTTCGTGGTCGAGGGCGCGGGAGCGCTCGGGGTCGCGGCGCTACTCGCGAACGCGGTCGAGCTGAGCGGGCCGGTGGCTGTGGTGCTCTCCGGCGGCAACGTCGACATCAACCTGCTCGGGCGCATCGTCGAGCGCGGCCTGACGGGCGCGGGCCGGCGTCGGCTGGTGACATTCGCCGCCGCGCACGCGCCGGGCGAGCTGGCGCGGATCAGCGCGATCATCGCAGGCTCGCGCGCCAACGTGATCCAGGTCGAGCACCGGCTGACCGGCGACAACCAGCCGATCGGCGTCGTGCTCATCACCTTCCACCTCGATGTCGCGGGCGAAGCGGGCTTCGGGGAGTTGAGCGCCGCGCTGGAGGAGGCCGGGATGCGGCCCGGCGCCCCGGGCAGTGGCGCCGACTTCGTGACGCCGAACGCGCAGGCGCTGCCCTGGTAAGGGACTGGCTCAGCCGAGCGTGATTTCGTCGATCTCCGCCAGTTCGGCCACGTCGAGCCGCCAGTCCGAGGCCGCAATGTTCTGATCGAGCTGCGCCGGCCGGCTCGCGCCCGCGATGATGCTGCCGATGTGCGGCTGCGAGGCGAGCCAGCCGATCGCCAGGTCGACGAGCGGGCGCCCTCGCTCGCTGGCGAACGCCTCGAGGCGTCCGAGCCGGTCCCAGGCGTCGTCGGAGACGAAACGGCTCGGAAGGTGCGGCGACATCTCGAAGCGCGTGCCCTCGGGCGCGGCCTCGCCGCGGCGGTACTTGCCGGTGAGGAAGCCGCTCGCGAGCGGGAAGTAGGGCAGCACGCTCACCCCCGCCGCGTTGCAGGCCGGCACGAGGTCCGCCTCGATGCGCCGGTCGAGCATGTGGTACTCGGCCTGCGCCGAGATGAACGGCGTGAGCTGCGCCGCTCCGGCGATACCGGCCGCCTCGGCGACCCGCCAGCCCTCGAAGTTCGAGCAGCCGATGTAGCGCACCTTGCCGTCGCGCACGAGATCGTCGAGGGCGCGCAGCGTCTCGTCGAGGGGCGTCGTCGGATCCGGCCCGTGCAGCTGGTAGAGGTCGATGTAGTCCGTGCCAAGCCGCCGCAGCGAGCCCTCGACGGCGTGGATGATGTGCCGCCGCGATGCCCCCTGGCGGAGCAGCCGTGGCGCTACGGCTGCAGTGTCCCCGGCGTCGTGCCCGGCGCGCTCGAGGACGCTTGCGCGGTAGAGGGCAGCGCCCTCGCCGGTAGGTCGCGAGAACTTGGTGGCGATCACGGCCTCGTCGCGGCGGCCGCGCAGCACCTCGCCGAGGTACTCCTCGGAGCGGCCGGGCGGCGGCCCGGCGCCCGCGGGGCGGGGGGGGGCGGGGGGGCGTGGGGT
>VXOS01000106.1 GCA_009839925.1 Chloroflexota bacterium | reverse complement strand
CCGCCCGGGCCCCGCGCCCCGGCCCCCCCGGGGCCGCGCGCGCGCCCCCCCGGGCCGCCCCCCCCGCGCCCACCCCCCGGGCCCGCCCGGCCCCCGCGGCGGGGGCGCGGCGCACCGCCTCGCCGGGGCGCGGCGGCACGAAGATCTCCGGCTCGACGCGCGTGACGGAGACGTGCGCGCTGACCGCGGACTCCGCGGGCAGCACGCCGCTGCTCGCCAGCGCCACGTCCGAGGCGAAGCGCACGCCCTCCTGCACGGCGCGCAGCTCGTCGACGACGCCGTAGAAGTCGACCTGCTGGCCGTCGGGCAGCGGCGAGGTCACGTGCACCACGTCGTCGAGCTGCAGGTAGAGCTGCGGATCGACGTAGGTCCAGAAGCCGAGCGGCGTCGAGGCGCCCGCCTCGGTGCCGAGCACCAGCCCCTCGGGCCGCTGCGCCTCCAGCTCCGGCTGCTGGCCTACCATCGCGCGCCCCCGGCCCCGTTCGAGGAGCGCAGCCCCTCCCTTGGCGCGGCTGGCTCGAGGGGTTGGGGCGCGGCGCGGAGCGCGCTCGCGATCAGCCGCCGCACCCACTCGCGCTCGCCGAGCCGCCGCGTCAGCAGCGACTCGAGCGCGCCGACGGGCGTGAGGTTCTGCGGCGCGCGCGGGTCGCGCACCGGCGAGGAGGCGAGCCGCGGCAGCGCCAGCCCGCACTCGTCGGCAAGCCGCGCCGCCTCGCCGAGCGGCAGGGCGCCGGGAGCCTCGAGGCGCACGATGCCGGACAGCTGGTGGTAGTGCGCGCCCATGTCGGCGATCCGCAGGTACCAGGCATAGCGATCGGGCCGCCCCCTGCTGCCCGCCTCACCGCCGCCGGCGATCCGGAACAGCGGTGTGCGCTCGCCCACCGCAAGCTGGCCGAGGAGCGCGAACTCGTGCGCGGCGATGTACCAGGACTGGATGCGCTTGATGTAGCCCGCCACGCGCTGCCCGACGGAGCGCAGCCGCAGCGGCCCATCCACGATCGTGAGCGCGCTCTCGTCCTCGGCGAGCGCCTCGGCAAGCTGCGCCTCCGCGTCGAGCATGGAGCGCTGGAGCACGTCGGCCAGCTGGTTCGAGGTGCGCGCGCTGCCCTCGATGCGCGCGCGGAAGTGCAGCCGCAGCGCGCCCGCCGCAACCTCCTGGTCGCGCGGCTCGCCGCCGCCCTGCAGGTAGACGCGGAAGACCCGCAGCCGCTCGCCCTCCGCCGCGTCGCCGTCGAGCACCCAGGAGCGATCGCCCTCGCAGCGCACGGCGCCGACGGCGTAGGAGCCGAACAGCCCGAACGCCGTCTCCCCGTCAGCAAGGTCGTCGATGGCGTGCGCCTCTACGCGTCGCACGCCGTCGACGATCTGCACTGCGGCCGGCGGCTCGCCGAGGGGTGGTCGTGCGCGCCACTCGCCCTCGATCGAGGTGTCGACCGCCGCGCTGTCGTCTGCAGCGTCGAACGAGTCGGGATCGGCCTGCATGGCGCTGCCGTACTCGGGAGACCAGGGAAGCAGGCGCAGCATCGCGGAACCTCGCGCGGGCGCGGTGGAGTTGCGAACACAGGCCGGGGAGTACGAGCAGTATAGCCACAGCGCGAACGCCGGGGTTCCTGCCCGGCGCGCCCACGTCGTAGGCTCGCCTCATGCCGTCACGAGACAGCCGTGGCAAGACGACGCTATTCGAGGACGACGCCGCGCGCGCCGGGTACGTCCGCTCCATGTTCGGCGAGATCGCCGGACGCTACGACCTGATGAACACGGTCATGACCGGCGGACGCCACAGTGCGTGGCGGCGCACCACCGCGCGCGCCCTCGTCCGGCCCGGCGACACCGTCCTCGATGTCGGCTGCGGCACCGGCGACCTCGCCTTCGACTGCGCGGCGCGCGGCGCGGGAACCGTGCTCGGCGTGGACTTCGCCGAGCCGATGCTCGCCCTCGCCCGCGACAAGGCGAACGCGCGGCGGGCAGCAACCGTCTCCTTCGCCGCCGCCGACGCGACCCGGCTGCCGCTGCTCGACGCGAGCGTCGATGTCTGGTGCGCCGCGTTCGTGCTGCGCAACATCCCGGACCTCGACGCCGCCCTCGCCGAGGCGCGGCGCGTGCTGCGGCCTGGCGGGCGGATCGGCGTGCTCGAGATCACGAGGGTCGAGCGCGGCTGGCTGCGCCAGCTCGCGCGCTTCCACTTCGAGCGCGTGGTGCCGCTGCTCGGGCGCGTGATCACGCGCCACCCCTCCGCCTACCGCTACCTGCCGGACTCCGTCGACCACTTCCCCGCCGCATCGGAACTGGCGGAGCGCATCGAGGACGCGGGCTTCGAGGGCGCCTCGATTCGCCGCTTCGGCCTCGGCACGGTGGCGCTGCACGTCGCTACGCGTCGGGGCGAGTCCTGACCTCGGTGGTGTTGACCATGCGCAGCGCGAGCGGGCGCAGGGCGTCCATGATCTCGCGGGTGAGCGCTTCCTCCGTGCCATGCGCCTCGAAGGATGCTTCGAGGTGCGCGAGCCAGCGCTCCGCACCGCGCTCGGTGATCGTGAATGGGCGATGGCGCCGGCGTAGCGCCGGTTCGCCGTAGACCTGCGTGTAGCGCGGCTCGCCGCCCATCCACTGCTCGAGGAACGCCGCCTGCTTGTCGCGGCCCGGCCGCAGGTCCGGCGGGAAGACGGGCCGCAGCTCCGGATCGGCCTCGATGCGGTCGTAGAACGTCTTGACGATCGCCACGAGGGCGGCGCGCCCGCCGAGGCGCTCGAATCTCGTGCGCGGCTGTCGCGTGGGTTGCTGCGCGGTCATGGTCCAAGTATCGGCGATGCGCGCGCTGTGGTCGGCTCGGCGCTAGACCGCGACGGGGCTATGATCGCCCTCGTGAACGAGACGCCGACCGAGGGGACCGCGCGCCTGTTGGTGCAGTGCCCGGATCGCCCCGGCATCATTGCGGGCGTCTCGCAGTTCCTCTTCCAGCACGGCGCGAACATCGTCCAGGCCGACGAGTACGCGAGCGGCGGCGAGGAGCCGCGCTTCTTCCTGCGCATGGAGTACGAGCTGGCCGGCCTCGACGCGAGCCCGGACGAGATCGCCGCGCTGTTCGGCGCGGAGGTCGCGCCACGCTTCGGGATGCACTGGAACATCTCCTACAGCGCGAGCCGGCCCCGCATCGCGATCCTCGTCTCCAACGTCGGGCACTGCCTGCTGGACCTGCTCTGGCGCTGGCGCTCGGGCGAGCTGCACGCCGAGATTGCGATGGTGATCTCCAACCACGACCGCTTCCGCCCCGATGTCGAGCCGCTGGGCGTCCCCTACCACCACCTGCCCGTCACGCGGGAGACGAAGCCCGAGCAGGAGCAGCAGCTGCTGTCGCTGCTGCGAGGAAACGTGGACCTCGTGGTGCTGGCCCGCTACATGCAGATCCTCACGCCCACTGTCCTCGACGAGTTCCCGCAGGCGATCATCAACATCCACCACTCGTTCCTGCCCGCTTTCATCGGCGCGGACCCCTACCGCCAGGCTCGCGAGCGGGGCGTCAAGATCATCGGCGCCACCGCCCACTACGCCACCGAGGACCTCGACGAGGGCCCGATCATCGAGCAGGACGTGGCGCGCGTCTCGCACCGCGACACTCGCGCCGAGCTGATCCGCCGCGGCCGCGAGATCGAGCGCGTCGTGCTCGCCCGCGCGGTGCGCTGGCACATCGAGAGCCGCATCCTGGTCCACGGCAACCAGACCGTCGTCTTCCCCTGAGCGGACCGCCGCATCGAGGACACCCGCGCTTCCCCTTCGGCCCCTTCTCCCCTGGCGGGAGAGGGTGGGGGTGAGGGGGACGGCGCGCGCGCGCCCCGCCGCGCGCCCGCCCGCCCGGCGGGGCCCCGGGGGGTTTTAAACATCTGGCGCGGCCGGCGGTGGTTAGGGGGGTGGTGTGGGGGGTGGCGGGATGATTAATAAAATTGGGGGGGG
>VXOS01000023.1 GCA_009839925.1 Chloroflexota bacterium | reverse complement strand
TGGGTGGGCTGAGCGGCGCGGAGCGCGCGCTCGTCCGGGATGGGGGTGTGGGGGGCTGCGCCTCCCACAGGCCGCGACGCGAGACCTACGCCCCGAGGCGCTCGATCAGGTCCGCGTACTGGGCGAGGTGGCGCACGCTGAGGTAGCGCTCGCGCACCGTCTCGCGTGCGCGGCGGCCCAGCGCCTCGGCTTGCTCCGGCTTCGCCAGCAGCTCGCGCAGTCGCGCGCCGTAGGTGGCGAGGTCGGACGGGTCCGCGAGCAGCGCGCCGTCGTGGCCGTCCTCGATCTGGTCCTGGATGCCGCCGACGGCGCTCGCGAGCAGCGGACGGCCCTTCCACATCGCCTCGGTGACGGTCAGGCCGAAGCCCTCCTGCAGGCTCTTCTGCACGATCACCGCGGCGTGGCGCTGCAGCGCGTTGACCATCACCGCGTTCTCCTCGACATCGTCCGTCGGCAGCGAGACGAGGTGGATGCGGTCGCGCACCGCCTCCGGCAGCCCGCGCCAGACGGCGATCGTCTCCTCGAGGACGTGCGCGGCTTCCGGGTCGTCGGCGACGCCACTGGTGTTCGGTCCGGCAAGCATCAGCTGGGCGTCGGTCTCCTCGGCGATCGTGGCGAAGCCCTGCATCACGCCGATCGGGTCCTTGAGCGGATCCCAGCGCGAGACCTGCACCGCCAGCGGTACGGTGGCGGCTGGCGGCGGGCCGGAGCGCACCACCTCGGCGCGCCGCTCGACCCGCCGAGGCGCGCCGTCCTGGCCGGTGAAGCCGACCGCCCCACGCGACTCGCCCGCGATCATTCCGGTGTGCGCCAGCACCGCGCGCACGGTCTCGGCATCCAGATCCTCGTTCTTCGCCGTCAGCGGGTCGAGCGAGGGCGGGATCAGCATCACCTCGCGGCCCGTCGCGAGCGGGGGTACGTAGGCCTGCCGCGTGAACACGAAGGCGTCGACGTGCTCCAGGTACGGCGTGAGGAAGGACCAGCCGTGCCCGGTCTCCTCGTTCGAGGCGTCGCTGCCAATGTGGCAGCGCCAGATCGAGGGGATACCCGCGCGCGCGAGGTGCGGCGCGAGGCCCGCGGTCTGCGGGTCGTGCAGGATCACGATGTCGCGCGGGCCGACCGCCTCGAGCACGCCCGCCGCGTTCTGCTCGGCGACCTGTTCGTAGACCGCGCGCTCGGCCTCACCGAGCGGAGTCCCGTCGCCGCTCGCGCCGTGCAGCGCGTGGTGCAGGCGCTTGGTGAGCGTGAAGAACGGCGCGACGCCCTCGATCACCAGCCAGCTCGTCCGCACGCCAAGGTCTCGCGCGTAGCCGATCAGCGAGGGCAGCATCTCCGCGACGCCGCCGCCGGTCGCCGTGGAGTTGATATTCCAGACGACGCGCCCGTCGAGGCGATCGCGCAACGCCGCCGCACGGTCGCGCGCGGCCGCGACCGCCTCCGCGCCGATCACGCCCTCGAGCAGGCTGAACGAGCGGTCGGGGACGGCTACCTCGTGCGGCTCGACCATGCTGACGACGCTCCCGCGCTCCGGGCGGGCCGTCGGGCGGTCTTGCCGCCGCTGCGCCGTGCGCCCGTGCGCAGATCACCGGCGCGGCGACTTACGCGCAACAGCGTCAGCTGCGACAGCCGTGCGATTGCCGCCCGAGCGCGCGGGCGCTACGGTCGGACGTGGTGGAGGCGCCTCGATACGATGACCACCTCTTCCGGTAGCGCGCTCCAACCCACACTCAGCCCCTCGCTCCGCTCCGAACTGCGCGCCGTGGCCTCCGGCCCGAGCCTGCTCGCCCTCGACTACGACGGCACACTCGCGCCGTTCCGGGCCGAGCGCTCCGAGGCGCGCATGCCGGACGAACTGCGCGAGCTCCTCGCCACGCTCGCGGCCTGCGAAGCGACGCACGTGGCGATCGTCTCCGGGCGTCCGATCGCCGAGCTGGAGGCGCTGATCGAGCTCGATCCACTGCCGGAGCTGTTCGGCGTGCACGGCTGGGAGCGCCGCCTGCCGGACGGTCGCCGCGCCGATCACGCGCCGCCGCCGCGCGCCGCCGCCGCGATCGAGGCCGAGTGGCGGCGCCTCGCCGGCGAGCTGGGCGATCAGGTCGCGCAACGCCTGGAGCGCAAGTCCGCGAGCCTCGCGCTGCACGTGCGCGGCCTCGAGGCGGCCGAGGGCGCTGCGCTGATCGCAGGCGTCGAGCCGCGCTGGCGCGACCTCGCCGAGGAGCACGGGCTCGACCTGCGGCGCTTCGACGGTGGCATCGAGCTGCGCTGCGCTGGCCGCGGCAAGGGCGACGTGCTGCGCGAGCTGCTGGCGGAGCTGCCCGAGGGCGCGCCCGCCGCCTACCTCGGCGACGACGAGACGGACGAGGACGCCTTCCGGGCGATCGTGGGCCGCGACCTCGGCGTGCTCGTCGCGGAGCAGCCGCGCGAGACGGCCGCCGCACACGTCATCGCGCCCGCGGCGGTGGCGGCGTTGCTCCGCGAGTGGCTGCGGCACGCGCGGGAGGCGCCGGGCGCACGCGGGGCGGAAGGTACACAGTGAACGGCCGCCGGCGCGTGGTCATCGCCTCCAATCGGGTGCCGCCCCCGCCCGCCGAGGGCGCGCCCTGGCCGGCGGGCGGCCTCGTCTCAGCGCTGCTGCCGCCGCTCGCCGCCGTCGGCGGCCTCTGGTTCGGCTGGAGCGGGCAGGCCGGCGACCCGGACACGCCGCCGCAGCGCACCGTCACCCCGGGCATCGATTACGTCACGATCGACCTGCCTGAGCAGGAGATCGCCGACTTCTACGAGGGCTTCTGCAATCGCACGCTGTGGCCCCACCTGCACGGCCTCGCAGAGCAGGCAACGGCCCTCCATCGCGAGTACTCGACGTACCGCACGGCGAACCGCCGCTTCGCGCTGGCGCTCGTGCCGCTGCTCGCGGCCGACGACCTGATCTGGGTGCACGACTACCAGCTGATCCCGCTCGGCCAGGAGCTGCAGCGGCTGGGCTGGCGCGGGCCGCTCGGCTACTTCCACCACGTCCCGGTCCCGCCCCGCGAGCACTGGGAGGCGATCCCCAACCACGAGGCCCTCGCCACCGCATTCACCGCCTACGAGCTGGTCGGCACGCAGACGCCGCGCGACCGCGATCAGCTGCGCACGCTGCTGCCCGCCGGGCACGGCGAGCACATCTCCGCCCACCCCGTGGGCATCGACCCGCAGCGCTTCCGCCAGTTCGCCGCCTCCCATGGCGCCGACCCCCTCGCGCGCGAGGGCGACGACCGCCAGATCCTCTTCGGCGTCGACCGGCTCGACTACACGAAGGGCATCCGTCAGCGCCTCGAGGCGTTCGAGCGGCTGCTGCTGCGCGACGCGCGCTGGCGGCACGAGGCGCGCTTCGTGCAGTGGGCCGCGCCCTCGCGCGGCAACGTGCCGGAGTACCAGGCGGAACGCGCCGCGGTGATCGAGGTGGCCGAGCGCATCAACGCGCGCTTCGGCGAGCCGCACCCAGTCGAGCTGGACCTCACCTCGCACCCGCCCGACGAGGTCGCTGCCGGACTCGAGGCGGCCGACATCTGCGTCGTCACCTCGCTCGCCGACGGCATGAACCTCGTCGCCAAGGAGTTCGCCGCGGTCCACTCCGCCGAGCATCCGGGCGTCCTCGTGCTGTCCGACACCTGCGGGGCTGCCTCGCAGCTGACGGGCGCGCTGCCCGTGCGCGCGACCGACGTCGGCTCGATCGAGGAGGCGCTGGAGCGCGCGCTGCGGATGCCGTGGGACGAGCGCGCGCGGCGCGCGGCGGTGCTGCGCACGACCGTCGACCTCACGACGGCGGGCCGCTGGTTCCAGGAGTTCGTGCTGGAGCTCGAACGTCGCCGCCCCGGCGGCGCCCCGACCGTCTTCCGCTGGTAGCCTCCGCCCCTCGGAGCTACCGAGGGCGCACCCTCCGGCCCCCCCGACCCCCGCCGCCGCGCGGGGGGGGGGGGGGGGGGG
>VXOS01000040.1 GCA_009839925.1 Chloroflexota bacterium | reverse complement strand
GGGTGGGCTCGGGTGTGGGCGTCGGCGTGGGCTCGGGTGTCGCCGTTGCCTCCGGCGTCGGTGTGGGCAGTTGGCCGTAGGCCGTGTAGGAGAGCGCGGCCAGCCGGCGAATCACCTCGTGGCCCGGGAGCCAGTTCTGGTACGGCGCGCCCTCGGTCAGCAGCACCAGCACGTACGCGCCGCCGGGTGCGTAGACGATGCCGGCGTCGTGGGCGAAGCGGTCGAGGCGTCCCGTCTTGTGCGCGATGGCGACGTGGGGCGGCAGCAGCACCGGGATGCGATCGCGGATGCGCTGTCCCAGCAGCAGCCGCAGCATCGCCCGGTCTGCCTCGGGGCTGATCAGGCGTTCCACCTGCAGCTGCTCGAAGAAGTGAGCGATGTCGGCGGCGGTGGTCGTGTAGTTCTCGCCCCGGATGACCGTGTCGTTCATGCCCAGCTGCGCCGGGAGCGCCTCGACGTTCTCGAACCCGAGGCGGTCGAGCAGTCCGTGGGCCGTCTCGTTGGTCGACCCCTGGATCATGCTGCGGATCGCCTCCGCTCCGCTGAACCCGACGATGCGCTCGCTGAATGAGAACGTCCCCGCCTCGCGCTGCCGGTGCGCCTCGGCGAGCACGATCAGCTTGTAGAGCGAGGCGGTGGTGTAAGTCTCGTCGGGGTCGCGTTCGCAGCGCGCTCCGTCGGTCAGGTCGTGGACGACGAAGGCGACGCGTCCCTCGAAGCCCGCGGCCGCCGCGTGCAGCTCGTCGCACATCTCGTCGAACGGCCGGGTCTGCGCCTCGACGGGTGTCGCGAAGGGGGCCGATGCGAGCAGTGCGACCGCGATCAGCGCGGACGCGCTCAGCAGCCACCACCGCGTCCTGGAGGTCTGGTTCAAGCCGCGGTCCCCACCCGAGGGGGCGCGTCTCGCGGTGCGCGCGCGCTGCCCCGAATCGCCGGTCGGCGAATGATAGTCGCGATGTGCGGGTTCGCACCTCCGCGCCGCGATCTCGCCCGGCGGGTCCGCGGCTGCGCGGTTGACGCCTGATCCGGCGAAATCCATAATCGCGCCGCCGAGCAAGCGGCGGCTCGGTGTGTCGTTCGCGGCTCCATCGGCCTCGCTCGATCCGGTCGGCGCGTCCGGCCGCGGAGCAGGTCTGCGAGCGGCGAACCGGGAGGCGAGCATGGACTGGGGCGACTCCGCCGAACAGGCATCCTTCCGCGCACAGGTGCGCGACTTTGTCGGCGACCGACTACCGGACTTCTATCGCGATGCGCACGCCAATCGCAGCGGCCTCGATGGCGGCTGGCAGGCGAATCGCGCGAGCGACGATCCCGTGGAGAGCGGCGCCGCGCGCGACTGGGCGCGGTCGCTGGCCGAGAACGGCTGGGTCGCGCCCAACTGGCCCGAGGAGTACGGCGGCGCCGGCCTCTCCGTCTGGGAACAGTTCATCTTCAAGCAGGAGATGGCCGAGGCCGGGGCGCCCGCGGTGGGCGGCCAGGGCGTCACGCAGATCGGCCCGACCGTGATCGTGCACGGCAACGAGCAGCAGAAGGAGAAGTACCTGACCGGCATCCTCGAGGGGGACACTGCCTGGTGCCAGGGCTACTCCGAGCCGGGCGCCGGTTCGGACCTCGCCTCGCTGCAGACTCGCGCCCGGCGGGACGGCGACGAGTACGTGATCAACGGCCAGAAGATCTGGACGAGCAACGCGCACAACGCCGACAACATGTACATCCTGGTGCGCACGGACCCGGACGCGCCGAAGCACCGCGGCATCTCGTTGATCATCATCGACGACATCCACGAGGCCGGCGTGCAGGTGCGCCCGCTGATCGACATGACGTTCAACCACCACTTCAACGAGACCTTCTTCGAGGACGTGCGCGCGCCCGTCTCCAACCGCCTCGGCGAGGAGAACCGCGGCTGGTACGTCGGCATGACGCTGCTCGACTATGAGCGCTCCAACATCGACAGCGCGATCCTCGACCGCACGCTGGTCGAGGAACTGATCGAGTACATCGGGAGCGACGAGGGCGCCGTGTGCTCGCGGACCGGGGATTTGCCGACGCTGCGCGCGGAGATCGCGGACCGCTACATCGAGTGCGACGTGGCGCGCAACTTCGGGATGCGCATCGCCTCGATGCAGGCCTCCGGCGTGGTGCCGAACTACGAGGCCTCCACGGGCAAGATGTTCGGCACGGAGACGCACCAGCGGGTGATGCGCACGGGCACGAGGACGCTGGGGCTCTACGGCAACGTCTGGGGCAAGGACTCGGCGTACGCACCGATGCGCTCGCAGTTCACGCACGGCTACGTGCGCGCGATCCCCTCGACGATCGCGGGCGGCAGCTCGGAGATTCAGCGCAACATCATCGCCACGCGCGGGCTCGGCCTGCCGCGAGGCTAGGGATAGCGGAGAACACGGACACCCGGAGACACCGGGCGAAACCGTAGAGGAGACAAGCCGGCGGCACGCCGCGGCCCGAGCGCCGGGAGGCGCGCGGGCAAAAGGGAGGACGACATGGACCTGGGCTTCACGGAGCAGCAGGAACTGCTCAAGAACGCGGCGCGTGACTTCCTGGAGAACGAGTGCCCCGAGCAGCTCGTTCGCGACATGGAAGAGGACGAGCGCGGCTACTCGCCCGAGCTCTGGTCGAAGATGGCCGAGCAGGGCTGGCAGGGTCTGCTCATTCCCGAGGAGTACGGCGGCGTCGGCTTCGACTTCCTCGACTTCTGCGTGCTGCTCGAGGAGTTCGGGCGCGCGCTGGTGCCCGGCCCGTTCATGTCCTCCGTGCTCGGCGGCGCGGTGCCGCTGCTGGTGGCCGGCTCCGAGGAGCAGAAGTCCGAGTTCCTGCCGAGCATCGCCTCCGGCGACCTGATCTTCACGCTCGCCCAGACCGAGCCCTCCGCCCGCTTCGACGAGCAGGGCATCGAGGCCGAGGCGACCGTCGACGGTAACGAGGTGACGATCAGCGGCACGAAGCTGTTCGTGCCCGACGCCAACGTCGCCGACTACATGGTCGTCGCGGCGCGCTCGGGCAACGGCGTGACGCTGGCGATCGTGGCGACGGACCAGCCGGGCGTGACGGTCAACCAGCTGCTGACGATCGCGCGCGACAAGCAGTGCGAGGTGATCCTCGACGGCGCGAAGGGGCAGCTCCTGGGCGCGGACGGCGGCGGCTGGGAGGCGCTGCAGCCGGTGATGCAGCGCTACGCGGTCGCCGAGTGCGCCTACCTGGTGGGCCTGGCGCAGATGGACTTCGAGATTTCCGTGGACTACGCCAAGGAGCGCGTGCAGTTCGGCCGCCCGATCGGCTCGTTCCAGGCGATCCAGCACAAGTGCGCGGACATGGTCACCGACGTCGATGGCTCGCGCTTCATCATGTACAAGGCCGCCTGGTCCATCAACACGGACCAGGAGGACACGCAGATGGCCGTGAACATGGCGAAGGCGTGGACCTCCGAGGCGACCCGCCGCGTGGTGGCGCATGGCCAGCAGATCCACGGCGGCATCGGTTTCACGAAGGACTACAAGATCCAGCTCTACTACCGCCGTCAGAAGCGGGCGGAGCTGGCCTGGGGCGACACGGACCACCACCGCGAGCTGGTGGCCGACCAGCTCGGCATCTAGCCGCCCTCGACGGCTACGCAGCCAACGGGCCGCCCGCGCGGGCGGCCCGTTTCATTGTGGCGGTGGCGCGACGACGATCACGCCGGGGCGAGCGCCTCCCTCACCCTCACCCTCTCCCTCGGGGAGAGGGGCCGGACCGCGCTCGGAGCGTCGATGCGTGCTCGAAGCGGCGCTGCGCGCCGGGCGGGCTGCGCCCGCTCCCCCTCACCCCCACCCTCTCCCGCGAGGGGAGAGGGGGCCGGATCGCCCTCGGAGGGTCGGTGCGCCCTTGGATCTCCGGGTGGGGGCGTGGGGGGGGGGCCCCCCCCCCAGCGGGGAAAAAAAAAAACCCCGACCCGACCGAGGATGATAGGGGGTGGAGGGTGGGGGGGGTAAGAAAAAAAAAAGGGGGGGGGGG
>VXOS01000061.1 GCA_009839925.1 Chloroflexota bacterium | reverse complement strand
TCTCAGTCCCGATCATCCTCTCCCGCCGGCCGCCCCCGCCGGGGCCCGCCGCCGCGCCGGGGGGGGGGGCCGCCCGGGCCGCCCGCGCGCGGCCCCCCCCCCCCTCCCCAACCCTCCGACCTTCCCTGCCCGAATCGAGGAAGAGATGGACCTGCCGTCGATGCGCGCGCGGCTGCGCCGCGATCTCCGCGACAGCGATCCGACGAACCAGCGCTGGCCCGACGAGGCGCTCGACCGGCACATCGAGCGCGCCGTCCGCGAGCTCTCGCTCGCCGCGCCGCTCGAGGCGAGCGCCTCACTGCGGACGGTCGCCGGCAGCCGCGACCTCAGTGTCGCGACGCTGACCGACCGTGTGAGCATCGAGGCCGTCGAGTACCCGGTCGGGCACTACCCGCCCTCGCGGCCGCCGTTCTCGCTCTGGGGCGACACGCTGACGCTGCAGGTCGGCGCCCCGCCGGACGGGGGCGAGGCGGTCACGGTCCACTACTCGAAGCTGCACACGCTCGACGACACCGGCAGCACGCTGCCGCCCGCGCTCGATGACCTCGTGGCGACGGGGGCGGGCGCGTACGCGGCGCTGGAGTGGGCCTCGTTCGCGGTCAACCGTGTCAACGTCGGCGGCGCGGACACCTGGCGGCACTACCACGTCTGGGCGCAGGAACGGCTTGCCGAGTTCGCCCGGGCGCTGGCCCGGCACGGCCGCGCACGGCGCGCCCGCTCCGGCGTGCTCGTCTCGCCGAGCGGCGGATAGCCCGCAGCCGCATGCGAGCGCTCACCCCCACCCTGCGCGCCGCCCAGCAGTCGGCCAGCGCCGAGCCCTACCTGCGCGTCCGGCTCTTCGACCGCGACGCCGGCGCGATCCGGCTGCGCTGGCAGCGCATCCACGAGGGCGCCGAGCCCGACGGTCCATGCGCCCTCGCGGTCGCCGGCGACGGCGCGCTGCTGCGCGCGCGGATCGACCCCGCGACCGGCGCGCTCAGCCGCCAGCGCGTGAGCGATCCCGCCACCGGCGTCGGCTTCGACGCCTGGACCGCCGTCGCGACCGTCGCCCTCGCGCCGCGCCTCGGACTGGCCGCCTCCGGCAGCCGCGCCATCCTCGTGAGCGTGCGTACCGATGGCGTACGCGTCGAGCTGCGCGAGAGCGCGGACTCGGGCGCCCGTTTCGGGGCTGCGCGAACGGTCGTGACTGCCGCCTCGGCGGTCACGGCGGTCGCGGCGGCGATCGCCGGCGACGGGTCGGCGACCGTGCTCTACGCCTCGGGCGGGACCGTCTACGCCGTGCGCCGCCAGGGCCTTGGCGAGTGGGCCGCGCCCGTCGCCTGGTCGCGCTCGCTCGCGACGGTCTGCGGCCTCGCCGCGTACTTCGAGGTGGACTGCAACGTGCTGGTCTCGGGGACCGCCGCGGACGGCACGGCCGGCGTCTGGTCGACGGTGCTCGGCTCGGGCGGCGGCCAGCCGCCCGGCCACTGGCTACCGCTCGTCGCGGTCGCCTCGGCGGCCGCCGGGTCGAGCATCAGCTACCTCGCGAGCGGCCTGCTGCGCGCCGACGCGCCGCAGTCCGTGTTCGTCGAGTCGTACGGCGAAACCGGCGGCTACGACCGGGTGGAGATCGCGGCCGGCGTCGCCGGCAGCCTTCACGGTGGCGGCGAGTGGCGTGATCCGCGGCCCTTCGCCCACGCCTCGCAGTACGGCCTCGGCGCCGCGGCCTCATCCGCTGCCGCCTGGCTGGCCTCGCCGAACACGGTCTGGCGCGCGTCCGTCGCGCACGTGGAGCACGAGCTGACGGACGACGTCCTGGAGGCGGTGATCGATCAGCGCGAGCAGGGACGGCTGCGACTGACGCTGCGCAACGAGGACGGGCGTCACGCGGACTCCCGCGCGCCGCTCGCCCTCGCGGCCGGCGGCGAGCTGTGGGTGCAGCCCGGCTACCGCAGCGCCGCCGGCATCGAGACATCCGAGGGGCCGCGCTTCTGGATCGCCGCGGTACGGCGGCGTCGCAGCGGCAGCACGGCCACGGTCGAGGTGGACGCCGTCGATGGGCTCGGCCTGATCGAGGCGTGGGTGGCTCCGGAGCAACTTGTCTGGGAAGCGGGACAGCGGAGCGCGATCGAGATCCTCGCGGCCATCGCGCGGCGCGCCGGGCTGCGGCTGACCGCGCGAGGCGCGAGCGCGGAGTCCGGCTTGCTGCGTCCGGCGTTCACCGTGCGGGCCGGCGAGCGTGGCGCGACCGCCGTGCGGCGGCTGCTGCGGGCGTTGCCGGACCGGCTGCGCAGCGACGGCCGCCTGCTGGTGGTCTCCGAGCCGGTCGCGGGCGCGGCTGCCGACTACGCCTACGGCACGGACCACGCCATCCTCGCGCACGCGATCGAGGCCGGCCGCCCGGCAGCAGGCTGGGCGCGGGTCTTCGGCAGCGGCGTCTTCGCCGAGGCGACCGACGAGGCCGCGATCGCCGAAGGCGCGGGCGCGGTCATCGCCGTCGACGAGAACCTCGGAGCGCAGGACCGCGCGGCTGCGCGGGCCGGCACGCTGCTGCGACAGTCGCGCGTTGCCGTCGAGCGTGGCGAGCTGCTGGTCCGGCCCAACGTCGCGCAGGAGCCCGGCGACATCGTCGCCGTCAGCGATGCAGCGGCAGGCCTCGATGCCGTGCCGTTTCGCGTCGCGGGCCTGCGGCTGCGCTTCTCCCGAGGCGCGCGGCCGCGCTACGAGCAGACGCTGACGCTCGGGGAGGTCTGACGATGCTGGAGCGCGCCACTCTCGTCTCCTTCGACGGCGCCGCATACACGGCGACCGTGCGCTTCGCCGGGTCGCTCTCCTCGGTGGTCACGTCCGTGCCGGTCTCGCGCGCCATCCCCGTCGCGCAGCTCACGCCCGGCCGCCGCCTTGCCGTCGCCCTTTTCGACGCCGGCAACCCGGTGGACGCGATGGTGTTGGGGGTGCGCTGAGGGGCGCCTTCAGGCGCCCGCGCCGTTCTCCTCGAACAGCGCGGGCTGCTGCGCGACGGCGGCAAGCAGCGCGGGGGGCGGCTCCAGGCCCAGGCGATCGTAGGCGAGCCGCGAGGCGACCCGCCCGCGCGGGGTGCGCTGCAGGTAGCCGATCTTCAGCAGGTACGGCTCGTAGACATCCATGATCGTGTCGGCCTCCTCGGAGACGGCCGCGGCCAGCGTCTCGAGGCCGACCGGTCCGCCGCCGAAGCGCTCGACGAGCACGCGCAGCAGCTCGCGGTCCATCGCGTCGAGGCCCAGTTCGTCGATGCCCAACTGCGCGAGGGCGAGCGCGGCCACCGGCTCGGTGATCACGCCATCCGCCTCCACCTCGGCATAGTCGCGCACGCGCCGCAGCAGCCGGTTGGCGACGCGCGCCGTGCCGCGCGCCCGGCTGGCGATGGCCGCCACCCCGCCGGCGTCGATGGCGCAGCCGAGCACGCCCGCCGAGCGCCGCACGATCTCGCTCAGCGCCGCCTCGTCGTAGAAGTCCAGCCGGTAGCTCGCCCCGAAGCGGTCGCGCAGCGGCTGCGAGACCAGCGCGTAGCGCGTGGTCGCGGCGATCAGCGTGAAGCGGTTGAGCGTGAGCCGCACGTCGCGCGCCTTCGGCCCGCTGCCGAGGATGATGTCGAGCGCCCAGTCCTCCATTGCCGGGTAGAGGATCTCCTCCACCACGCGCGGCAGCCGGTGCACCTCGTCGATGAACAGCACGTCGCCGGGCTGCAGGCTCGTCAGCACCGAGGCGAGATCGCCCGCGCGCTCAATCGCGGGCCCCGAGGTGACGCGGATCGAGACGCCCATCTCGGACGCGAGGATCATCGCGAGCGTCGTCTTGCCGAGGCCCGGCGGGCCGTGGATCAGCAGGTGGTCGAGCGGTTCGCCCCGCCCCTTCGCTGCGGCAATCGCGATCCGCAGCGACTCCTTGACCGTGTCCTGGCCGAAATACTCCTCAAGCCGCTTGGGGCGCAGCGTGGGCTCGATCGAGATGTCTTCGGGGGTCTGCGTGCGGGCCAGCGGACCGCGCTTCTCGTCGTCCACGCCGCCTCCTGCCGTACCCCGCCGCGCACAGTATAGCGAACGTTCGTTCGTAGCGCGAGGGCTCCCCTGCCGGGCGCGACGGCGAGCGCTATCGTGAGCGCGGCTGAGACCTCGCGACGCACCGTGGAAGGGGATTCGCATGGCGCACATCGCAGCCTTGGCGATCGAGGACGTGGACCCGGAGATCCGGGAGTCGCTTCGGGCGATGGAGGAGACCGGCGGCTATATCCCTCGAGGGCAACTCACGATGGCGCGGCGGCCCGAGCTGGTGAAGGCGATGAGCGTCATGCTCGCCGCCACCCGCTCGGGAACCGTCGAGCGCGAGCTGAAGAGCATCGTCTCGCTGGCCGTCGACATCGCGGCGCGCTGCTCGCACACCCAGTCGCACGCCGCCTTCCGGGCGGCGAGCAACGGGATGCCCGTCGAGAAGCTGCGCGCGGTCTACGACTTCGAGGAGAGCGATCTCTTCACAGCCCGCGAGAAGGCCGCGCTGCGGCTGGCCCGCGACGGCTCGGTCGTGCCGAACCTGGTCACCGAGCAGCACTTCGAGGCCCTGCGCGAGTGGTTCGACGAGGGCGAGATCGTGGAGCTGGTCGCCGTGATCAGCTGGCGCGGCTTCCTCAATCACTGGAACAACATCATGGCGACAGAGACGCACCCGCTCCCGGCGGGGTTCGCCCGCGAGTACCTCGGAGTCGTCGGCTGGGAGGCCGGCCCGCACGCGTAGCGCGGCAGGCTCGCGCCCGGCGAGCCGGCTAGCGCCGGCGGTTCCTTGCGGGACGGCGCTCGGCAGGCCGGGGGTCGCCACCCGATGCGCGCCCGCGTCCGTTGCGGGCCTTCGAGGACTGTCGACCGCCGGGGCGGCGACCGGCGTTGCCGCCGTTTGCGCCGTGGCCCTGGTCCGGGGCGACACGCTCGCGCGGCGCGGACCACGAAGCGAGGTCGAGGAGCCTGCGGTCGCCGGCGCGCATCTCGACGACGGAGTAGTTGCTGCCGCCGTCGCGCTGCAGCACGGCGACGTCGGGCCGCTGCTCCGGCAGCACGAGCGTGACGACCATGCCATCCTCGCCGGCGCGAGCGGTTCGCCCGGAGCGGTGCAAGTACGTCTTGTGGTCCTCGGGCGGGTCGTAATGCACGACGACGTCGACGCCGTCCACGTGCAGTCCGCGAGCGGCGACGTTCGTGGCGACGAGCACGGGAGAGTCGCCCCGCCGGAACGCCTCGAGCGTGGACTCGCGGCGGTTCTGCGAAAGCCGCCCGTGAATGGCGGCGACCCGCAGTCCGGTCCGCCCCAGCCGTTTTGCCACGCGGTCCGCGGCGCGGGTCGTGCGCACGAAGACCAGCGCGCGCCGGGCCCCGGCGCAGATCTTGGAGGTGACGTCGATCTTGTCCTCGGCGCGCACGCCGATGAAGCGCTGCTCCAGTCCGTCCACGGTGGGAGCGGCGGAGGCGACCTCGTGACGGGTGGGGTTCTGCTGGTAGCGGCGCACGAGGGCGCCGACCGCGCCGTCGAGCGTGGCCGAGAACAGCAGCGTCTGGGGCCGGCCCTCGATCTGCTTCAGGATGCGCTCCACCTGCGGCAGGAAGCCCATGTCCGCCATCTGGTCGGCCTCGTCGACGACGACGAACGAGACCGCGGCGAGCGACAGCTCTTCCTGTTCGAGCAGGTCGTTGAGCCGCCCCGGCGTGGCGATCACGATGTCCACGCCGAGCTGCAGCGCCCGGACCTGTCGCGGCATCGAGACGCCGCCGTAGATCGCGGTCAGCCAGAGGCCGCGCGCGGCGGCGAGCGGCGTGAGCTCCTCGGCGATCTGGTTCGCGAGCTCGCGCGTCGGCGCAAGCACAAGCGAGTGCGGGCGTCGCGGCCGTGCGGTGGTCGTGCGCTCGATCATCGGCAGGCCGAAGGCGAGCGTCTTCCCGGAGCCGGTCTGCGCCATCCCGCAGATGTCGCGGCCGGCGAGCGCGTCCGGGATGGCCAGCGCCTGGATCGGGAAGGGGCGCTCGATGCCGGCCCGTGTCAGCGCCTCGGTGAGGTCGTGCGAGACGCCCAGCGCCTCGAAGCTTGCGGTGGAGCTGCCGCCGTTGCGGTGCAGCGTGTGCGGGCCGTGCTCAGCCCGCGCGGGCGCGTCGGGAGGGGAGAGGGTCATCGAGGGCGGTTCCGTTCGTGGTGAGGGAGGGTGTGATGGGAGCCTTGCTGCCGGGCGAGGCCGTGAGTGCTTCAACGTTCTGGTGTCGCCGGAGGGCCATCGTGGGGGCGAGTGGACAGGCGAAGCCCGTCGCCCGGCCGGACTCTCCGCACTCGCCCCCGGCGATCGGTCACCCGAGGGCCCAAACCCACGTGCCAGGGTTGGACGCTAGCGACGGTCGTCGTACCGGCCGTAGCCGCCGCGCCCGCCGCCGCGGTTCTCGCGTGGCCGCGCCTCGTTGACGTTCAGCGTGCGCCCGCCGAATTCCGTGCCGTTGACGCCCTCGATGGCCTGCGCGGCCTCGCTGTCGGACATCTCGACGAAGCCGAAGCCTCGCGCCCTGCCGGTTTCGCGGTCGGTCGGCAGCGCGACCGCGAGGACTTCGCCGTATGCGGCGAACAGCGTCTCCACCTCGTCCTCGGTGGCTGCGTACGGCAGGTTGCCTACGTAGATTCTCTGAGCCAACTCGCTTCACTCCTTGCCGGCCACGCCGGCGCTGCGGATGCGTCCCCTCGGGACGGATCCATGATTGATCTCAGGCTCGACGCGGGCGCTTGAATGAAACGACAGAGCAGAGGTACTGAGGTTGCGGCTCCTTCGCCGCCTCATCCACCCTACCGCGTTTCGCCGCTACGGGCTGACCGGGCGCTATCCTCCGCCCGATGACCGCCGCGCCGTCACCCACAGCCGAGGCCGTCGCGGCCGCGCTGCGCTCGCCCTTCGTGCCCGAGGTGATCGCCGCCCTCGGACGCTGCGAGGGTGTGCTCGAGACCGTCTGGCCGGAGCTCGAGCCGTCCGTCGAGACCGCCGGTTTCCTCGGCAGCGCGCTCTACATGGCGGACATGGCGCTCGACGCCGTCGAGGAGGTCTACCAGCCCGCGCTCAGCCGCGAGACGCTGCTCGGCGGGGCGCTCAGCGGCGAGGACCTCGATGGCTTGCTTGGCGTCCTCGACGCGTTCCACCTTGTGCAGCCGCAGTTGCTGCTGCTTTGCTCTGCCCTCGCCGAGGCGCGCGAGGCGCCCTCGGTCGGCGGGCAGGGTCGCCCCGCCCCGCGCGAGAGCAGCGAACGAGAGCGCGAGCACCGGGAGCGCGAGGTGGAGTTCGCCTCGGCGGTCGCCGGACCGCTGCCCGAGGTGGCGGAGTTGCTGCAGCTCTCCAGTCCGCCGGAGCTGTACCGCGCGATCGCGGTCTGGCCCGGCTACCTCGAGGCGGCGTGGGACGAGCTGCAGCACCTTTCCGCCTACCCGCTGTTCCGCCAGCGCGGCCGCGCGCTCTACTTCTACGCGCGTTCCTCGACGCGCTTCCTCGCCCGACCGCTGCGCGCCGACGAGGACGCCCTGCGGGCCGGCGGCGTGAGCGCGGAGGCGATCGCCGAGGCGCGCGCGGTCGTCGATGCGGCGCTGCCCGCGCTGGCGACGATGATGATGCACTGCACCGCGCTGCGGCTCGGCCTCGGCATCCGCGAGCGCGAGGTCGTAGAGCAGCCCTAGCCTGTCCGCGTTCAAGGCGAGCGCTACAATCGCCATCCGAGCCAGGTCGTTCGCGCCGCCGGAAGCGAGGGCGCATGCCCGAGAGCATCCGTGACCTCCGCAACGCCTGGCGACCCGACGATCCCCACGTCGAGGAGGCGCTGCGCGACTCCGAGGTCGTGCGCTCGCGGCTGCTCTACGACTCCTCCAACTACGTCTTCCTCGTGGACCTCGCGCACTCCGCGCACGGCGAGGGGCTCGCGGTCTACAAGCCACAGCGAGGCGAGCGGCCGCTGGGCGACTTCCCTTACGGCACGCTGCACCTGCGCGAGATCGCGACGTACGAGTACGCGCGGCTGCTCGGCTGGGAGATCGTCCCGCCCACCCTCGAGCGCGAGGGGCCCGAGGGCGCGGGCTCGTTCCAGCTCTTCATCGAGCACAACCCGGCCGACCACTTCTTCGAGCTGCGCGATCGCGAGGAGCTGCGCGAGTCGCTGATCCGCGTCGCCGTCTTCGACCTGCTGGCGAACAACGCCGACCGCAAGGGCGGGCACGTCCTGCTCGATGGCGCGGGGCGGCTGTGGTGCATCGACAACGCGCTCTGCTTCCACAGCTACGAGAAGCTGCGCACGGTGATCTGGGACTTCGCCGGCGAGCAGCTGCCTGAACCCTGGCAGCACGACATCCGGCGCGTGCGCGACTGCCTGCGCGCCGCGGACCCCTCGACGGACGCACTGCGCGCCTGCCTGCACGAGCGTGAGGTCGAGGCGCTGATCGAGCGCAGCACGGAGCTGCTGGCGAATCCGGTGCTGCCGGAGATGTACCCCTGGCGCTGCGTGCCCTGGCCGCCGATCTAGGCGCGGCCCGTCATGGCAGCCAGCGGCGCAACTGCTGCCTGAGCCGCCAGCGCGCCCGCATCCAGCGCACTCCGAGGCTGCGCGAGCGGTGCACCAGCGCCTCGGCCTCCTCCTCCGTCCCGAGGATCAGTGGTTGACGCCAGTCGCGGATCGTCGGCGTGCGGTCCCCGCGCACCGAGCCGGGCGCCTCGAAGCGCTCGAGGGCGTTCCAGCGCTTCCCCTGCATCGTCAGCGCGACGCGGCCCGAGGAGCGCACGAGGGTGACGCCGGCGGCCACGTCCCAGATGCTCGGCGATCCGAAGACCGCCGACTGGAAGATGCCGGCCGCCACGAACGCGCACTCCAGCGCCGCCGAACCCGTGACCCGTGTGTCCAGCCGCAGCATCCGGCCGGGCGCGCCGCCCGGCGCCGCACCGAGGCGGCGCGTGACGCCGACGCTGGGCCGGCCGAGCGGCGCCGGCTCGCCCTCGAAGCAGAGCGGACCGCCCTCGTGCGCGTGGTAGACGCCCGGCCGCAGCGCGTGAGAGGTCGAGCACCAGATCGCGCCCACGGCGGGTCGCCCGCGCCGCAGCACGCCGATCGAGCTGGCGAAGAGCGGGAAGCCGTTGACGAAGTTCGCGGTGCCATCGACCGGATCGAGGACCCAGACGAACTCGCGATCAGCCTCGGCGTCGCCGCCCGCCTCCTCACCGATCACGCCGTGCTCGGGGAAGCGCTCGGCGATCTGCTCGCGCAGCAGCTCCTCGATCGCGCGGTCGGTCTCGGAAACCGGGTTGGTCGGAGCGCCGCCCGCGGTGGTCGTCTCGTCCTTGTACTCGACGACGATCTCGCGTTCGAGCGCTTCGCCGATGCGCTCGCCCGCGAGCCTGCCGAACTCGAGCGCGGCCTCCTCGATCGCCGCGAGGCCGGGCTCGGAGGCGGTCACGCGGCCGCCCGTTCACAGCGGGCGCTGGCGCCGCCGCGCCCCCGTTCGCTAGCCTGCACGGGCGGGCTGCCCGGTGGCGCTCGGGAGACGGCGAGGCACGAGCGTGAGCAACGGCGACTGGATCGAGTCCAGCGAGGGCGATCTCGACCCTGACCTCACCGAGGAGGCGGGATACGCGTACTGGGATCCGCCGGCCCACCGTGCCTGGGGCAACGTACTGCTCCGAGTCGCCATGGCGATCGTGCTGATCGCGCTACTCGGAAGCGTCGTCGTCGCCGTCGTCCGCTGAGTCTTCGCCCGGGGAGTCCTCGAACACGAAGTCGAACGAGTCGTCCTCGTGGCCGCCGACCAGTCCGAGTTTCCGTGCGATCACGGCCGCGATGCCGGCGAGCGCGGCGAAGATGAAGAGGCTGCGAATAACCTTCATTGCAGGGCGCCTTTCGCTATGTGATCCATAATGGCCGCCGCCGCCGCTCCGAGTCCAGCCGGGGGTCCTCGAACGCTCCGTTTCGCTCGAGCGGCTGCCCCAACTCTGCTTACCACAAACGGCGCGGCCGGTATCATGGCTGCCCGACGGCTCCCCGCCACGGCGCGAAGCGCGCATACGGATCGGTGCATGAGCGCACGCCTGACGGGTCCGCACGCCAGTCCCGGCGAGCCGGAGCCGATCGCCGTGATCGACGTCGGCTCGAACTCCCTGCGCATGATGATCGCGCGGCCCCGCAGCGACGGCTACCTCGAGGTCATCGCCGAGCCGCGCGCCACCGTGCGGCTCGCCCGCGCGGTCGACGCCACGGGCGGCCTTCCGACGGAGGCGCTCGATCGCACGCTGACCGTCCTCGACGACTTCATGGCGCTCGCCGCCCGGCGGGGAGTCGCCCGCGTCTCCGCCGTCGGCACCGCGGCCCTGCGCGACGCCGGCAACGCATTCGACCTCGAAGCCGCGATCCGCGACCGCTGGGGCATCGAGCTGGAGGTGCTCGACGGCGAGACCGAGGGGCGGCGCGCCGCGCTCGGGGCGATCTACGGGCTGCCCGTCGAGCACGGGCTGGTCGTCGACCTTGGTGGAGGCAGCCTGCAGATCGCACGCTTCCGCGACCGCGCGATCCGCGAGACCTGGAGCTTCCCGCTCGGCACGCTGAGATTGACCGATCGCCTGCTGCCCTCGGATCCGCCCTCGGACCAGGAGATCGAGGCGCTGCGCCTGCACGTCCGCGCCGAACTCGTCAGCGCGGGCGTGCCGCGCCTCGCGAGGGACGAGGTGCTGGTGGGGACCGGGGGCACGGTCCGCAACCTCGCGGCGGTGAGCCGCCGAGGGCGGCGCTATCCGATCGTTCGCGTGCACGGCTACACGCTGACCTCGCGCCGCCTGCGTCGCGTCCGCAACCGCCTCGCCAGCCTCAAGCCGGCCCAGCGCCGCCTGGTGCCCGGCCTGAACCGTGATCGCAGCGACATCATCGTGGCCGGCGCGAGCGGCGTGCTTGCCGTGGCCGAGCACGTGCGCGGGCGCTCGCTGCTCGTCTCCGGACAGGGCCTGCGAGAGGGCGTCGCGCGGGGCGACGGTCCGTTGCCCGACCCGCCCATCGTGCGTCGCGCCTCGGTCGGGGCGCTCGCGCGGCGCTTCGCGAGCTGGGACGACGATCGGGCCCGCCGCCGCACCGGGATCGTCGAGCTGCTGCTCGCGCTGCTCGACCCGGAGGCCGGCGAGGGCCTGCGCGAGACGCTGCGTTACGCCTCGACGCTCTACGACATCGGCGGCTCCGTTGACGCGTACCGCCGCCAGCGCGCCGCCGCGGAGATCGTGCTCAGCGCGGACCTCAGCGGATTCGCGCACGACGATGTGGCGCGCCTCGCCGCCCTGATCCGCATCGCGCATCGCCCGCAGACGCTGGCGCGCGTGCTGCGCCCGCTGCTCGGGCCCGAGGACGACGAGGCTCTGCAGCGGGCGGCCGCGCTCCTCGTGCTGGCGGACGCGATGGAGCTGCGTCTGCCGCCCGGCGCGCCGCCCCAGGTGACGCTGGATGCGGGCGGCGATCTGCGCGTGCTGCTGCCGGGCCGCTCCAGCTGGCGTCCGGATCGGATCGCGGCGCGCCTCGAGCAGGTCTTCGGCAGGCGACTGCTGATCGAGGACGAACGGGGGAAGGTCGGCGTCCTCGGCGGAGGCTAGCCGTTCGCGTCGCGCTGGCGGCGGCCGGAGATGCCACGCAGCACCTTCGGCGGCAGGTACTCCTCGAGCGTCGCGCTGCCGGGCAGCAGCGCGGGGTCGCAGCGCAGGCAGGCAACGCCGCCCTTGCGCCAGCGCAGCCACAGCGCGTGGGGCTCGCCGGTCAGCAGCACCGAGGCGAGCTGACCGAGGTCCGGCTCGTGGCCGACCAGGGCGATCGCACGCCCCTCGCCGATGCTCGTGCGCTGCTCCGCGATCCGCGACAGCTCGGCGAGCGCGTGCTCCGGCCTGCTCCTCGGCCGCGCGGAGTCGAACACGACCGGGGCCGGCCAGCCGGCCTCCGAGGAGAGGATCACGGCGGTCGCCCAGGCGCGGATGTAGGGGCTGGTCAGCAGCACGTCGACCTCGATGCCCAGCCGGCGCAGCCCGGCGGCGGCGCGTTCGAAGCGCCGTCGGCCGCGATCGGAGAGCGGGCGCAGCGCGTCGTCGGGCCAGCGCCGCGCATCGCGCTCCTCGGCGATCGCGTGGCGGACGAGGTAGAGGTTCATCGCGATTCCCCGGAGCAGGCCGCGTCGCCGAGCGCCCGGTCGAACCGCTTCCAGCACTTCCGGAAGCGAGCCCATGCGACGCGGAACGCCTCGTCCCTCGTGGCAAGCACGCGGGCTTCGCGTTCGGCCAGGCGGCCCATCGCGAACAGCGTCCCGGGCGGAGTATCGCGATCGGCGCAAGCGATCCCCTGCAGCCGCGCGATCGCGATCGATGCGTCCTGACTGCGGCCGAGCACGTCCTGCACGTGCTTGAGCGCCGCGATCAGCTCCCGGGCCGGCTCCCCGTAGAGGTTCGCGACGCACTCGGTCGCGTAGCGCACCCGCTTCGCCCGGATCCGCGCGCGGTGGTACTCGCGAGCCGGCGCGTCGCCGTCGAGGTGCCGGACGGTCCGCCTCAGCCGCTTGCGTGCGCGGCGCAGCAGCCTCGGGACCGCGAGCCGCGCGGGCTGGGCGCCCGCGCCCTCGCTCGGAGCCGGGCCGCGCAAGGCCTGCGCCATGCCCTCGGTCAGCGCCTCGTAGCGCGGCGAGTTCAGCGCCGCCAGCAGCTCCACGCGCGCGTCGCTGCGCGCGGCCTGCAGCTGCTCGCGCAGCGGCGCGAGGGCGGCATCCGCCTCGCCAAGCGCCTCGATCTGCACGTCGAGGTCACGGACCTCGCCCAGCGCGTCCGCGATCCAGCGCCACTCCTCGCGCAGCGCGAGCAGCTCCGGGGTGAGCGCCTCCGCGAAGCTGCGGGTCACCGCCCGCATCCGGCGGCTGGCGACGCGCATGCGGTGCAGCGCCTCAATGTCGTCGCCCAGCCGGGTCCCCGGTTCCTCGGCGAGGCAGGCCGCCAGCTGGCGCCGCAGCGCGGCGCGAGCCACCTCGGAGAGACTCGAGGCGTGGTCGTAGTCCGTCGGCCCCAGGTCGGGCGCCGTTTCGGGGTGCAGCCCGACGGCCGTGAGGCCTGCCTCGAACTTGGAGCCCTCCGCCGGCCGCAGCCCGGCGTTCTCGCGCAGCCGCCGAGCGAATGGCGCGACCTGCTCGGCGGTGGAGGCACTGCCGACCTCGACCTCGAGGCGGCGCAGTCCGGCCGCCGCTTCGCCGCCCGCGTGCAGGATCGAGGTGTCATCTATCGCGACCTCGGCGAGCGTGGCGCAGGCTGAACGCAGGGCGAAGCGGCGTCGCACTGTGCGCAGCGTGAACAGCGGCCGCGGGGTGGCGTTCCCGGCGACGTCGCGCACGCGGCGCGAGACCGGTCCCGACCCGGCTCGCAGCCCGGCCAGGGGCGCGAGCGGATAGGCGGCGCTGAGGCGTTCGCTGATCTCCCGCCTGCGCAGCGGCGCGTGCTCCTCGGGGGCGTCGTCTCCTCCGGTCAGCGCCTTCAGCTCCGCCAGCGCCGGGCCGGTCCCCTGGCGCAGCCGCAGCGCGAACCCCGCGCGATGGAACGCCCACCCGTCCGTGTCGAGGTATCGATCGACCAGCCGCTGCTCGCCGAGCGCCTCCAGGCTGAGCCCGTCCGCCGCAGCTTCACGCCGGAGGACGCGCTCCGCCTCGGCAGGGTCGTCGACGACGAATTGCCACTCGACTTCGTGATCGAGGCAGGGACGCGAGTCGGCTGGGGAGACTGCTCGCTGCACCGGAGCACGAGTGTAGGCCCGCAGCGCAACCCCTGCCGGTGGGAGGCGCTCTACGATCTCATAGTGGCAAGACTCGAACCCGGCTCCGGCTCTGGTCAACGACGACCAGTGCTCCAGCCGCCAGGTCTGCCTCATGCTGACTGAGCGCAGCGATGACGGACCCCTCCAACTGATCTGGCAGCATGTTCGCGGCCCGAATCTGAAGCACACTGGGGCCAGCCCGGTGCGATAGCGCCAGCATGGTCCCGAAGTCGAGATCGTGGGTGAACACGACATACTGGTGAGAGGCAGCCCAGTCCATGATCTCCCTATCGGTGGCCCCTGGGTCGCCGATGGTGGACCAGTGCTCAGCCTCCCACCCTTGTTCCTGCAACGTCCGCACCCATTCGGGCGACAGGTTCATGTCGAGGAGGAGCTTCGGCCTCACGGTGCGGAGAGGGGAACTTCGCGCTCCTCCAGCCTCCAGGCTGCGTAAGCCAGAGACTGCTCGATGTCCTCTCGCTCAAGATACGGATAGGACTCCAGGATGTCGTCAGGCGAGCGGCCGGACGCCAACAGTCCCACGATGGTCCCTACTGTGACCCGCATGCCGCGAATGCAGGCCTTGCCGCCCATGACGGCAGGATCGACGGTGATCCTGTCCAGCGGTCCCATTATCCGTTTCCTTCCGGGCTCGCCAACGGCGAGTGAGCGGATGCACTCATGGTACATCGCCGCGAACGGACGTTGGTTGGGCAGTGGCGCCCTCGCCAGGTATGCGCTGGTGCAACCCTTGCGCAGGTGGCGAGGCGGGCTGCCCGATTAACGACTGCTTGGTCGCCTCGCGGTAGGCTCTTCCGATGCGCGAATGGCTCCCGAACTTCGATCACAGGCGGGCATACGCCGCCGAGTCGCTCGGCACGTTCCTGCTCGTCTTCGCCGGTCCCGGCGCCGTGGTCATCGACGCCGTCTCCGGGGGCGGGGTCGGTTCGCTCGGGATCGGTCTCAGCTTCGGTCTGGCGGTGATGGCCGCGGTCTTCGCGACGGGGCACATCTCCGGCGCGCACATCAACCCGGCCGTGACCATCGCCTTCGCCGCCGTCGGGCGCTTCCCGCGCGCCTACGTGCTGCCCTATCTCGTCGCGCAGCTGGCCGGGGCGGCCGCCGCCGCGCTGGCGCTGCGCTGGCTGTTCGGGCGCGTCGCGGACCTCGGCAGCACCGAGCCGAGCGACACGGCCGCGCAGGCGCTCGGCCTCGAGGTGGTGATCACCACCTTCCTGATGTTCGTGATCATGGCCGTCGCTACCGACGCGCGCGCCGTGCGCGGCACGGCGGCGATCGCGATCGGCGGCTACGTCGGCCTTGCCGCCACCTTCTCCGGCCCGATCGCGGGCGCCTCGATGAACCCCGCGCGCTCGTTCGGGCCGGCGCTGCTCTCCGGCACGTGGACGGACCACTGGGTCTACTGGGCCGGGCCGATCGCCGGCGCGATCCTCGGCGGGCTGCTCTACCAGTTCGTGCGGGCGGCCAGCCCGCCGGGCTCGGATGACGCCGCTTAGCGCGTGAGCGCCTAGTAGGTCGAGAGGTCCATCTCGACGATCTCGCCGGTCTCGGCGAAGACGACGCGCTCGGCGATGTTCGTGGTGCGGTCCGCGATCCGCTCGAGGTTGTGCGCCACCCAGAGCAGGTGCGTGCAGGGCTCCACCGTCGCAGGGTCGTTGATCATGATCGCGACCAGGTCCTTGTAGACCCGGTCCTGCAACTCGTCCACGCCGTCGTCTGCCTGCCCGACCCGGTAGGCGGCCTCGATGTCGCCGTTGACGAAGGCGTCGAGGGAGTTGTTGAGCATCGAGCGCGCCCGTGTCGCCATCTCGGGGATGTCGACCAGCGGCTTGACCAGCGGCTCGTCCGACATCATCTGCACGATCGCGCCGATGCCCTTGGCGTGGTCCCCCATCCGCTCGAGGTCGACGACCATCGAGAGGACCGAGATCACGACGCGCAGGTCGCGCGCCATCGGGCCCTGTTGAGCGAGCAAGTGCAGGACCTGGTTGTCCAGGTCGAAACGCTTGCGGTTGACCTCGGCATCGTCGCGGATCACCGCGTCGGCGAGCGCGACATCGCGTTCGACGAGCGCGGCCATGGCGCGTTCGATCTGGCGATCGACCATCGCACCCATCTCGAGCAGGCCGTCCTGCAGCCGGTCGAGGTCAGCCTGGAACTGCTCTCGCGGCATCTCGCTTCTCGTGCTCCGATCCGGCGGTGCTGCGTCCGTCCGCCTGTTGGGGGTCCCGATGGTACGCGCTGCCGCCGGCGCGTCCGGGCGACCTCGCGGCTGCGTCGGGTACTATCCGAAGCGGCCGGTGATGTATTCCTCTGTGCGGCTGTCCTGCGGGTTGAGGAAGATCTCGTCCGTGTCGGAGAACTCGATCAGTCGTCCAACCAGATCGTCCTCGGCGAGCATGAACGCCGTCTTGTGCGAGACGCGTGCCGCCTGCTGCATGTTATGCGTGACTACAACGATTGTGTAGTCGTTCGCCAGCTCGAGCATCAGATCCTCGATCCGCTGCGTCGCGATCGGGTCGAGGGCGGAACAAGGCTCGTCCATCAGCACGATCTCCGGGTTCACCGCGATCGCGCGGGCGATGCAGAGCCGCTGCTGCTGCCCTCCCGACAGCGCCAGCCCGGACTTCTTGAGCTCGTGCTTGACCTCGTCCCAGAGCGCCGCCTTGGTCAGCGACTCCTCCACGAGGTCGTCCATGTTGCCGGTGTAGCCGTTGATCTTCGCGCCGAAGGCCACGTTGTCGTAGATCGACTTGGGGAACGGGTTGGGCTTCTGGAAGACCATGCCCACGTGGCGGCGCACCTGGGAGGGCTCCGTGTTGGGCGCGTAGATGTTCGCGCCGTCGATCATGACTTCGCCCTCGATGCGCACGCCGTCGATCAGGTCGTTCATGCGGTTGATGCAGCGCAGCAACGTGCTCTTGCCGCAGCCGGAGGGGCCGATCAGCGCGGTCACGCGGTTGCGAGGCACATCGAGCGAGACGTTGCCGACGGCCTGCTTCTGGCCGTACCAGAGGCTGATGTTGCGCATCTCGACGGCGATGCCGGGTTCCGCCGCCGGCTCGGGCTCCGTCGCGCGCACACCGGCCTGCACGCTCACGCCGGCCGCGCGGGCCGCTGCGGAGGCTGCCGTCCGCTCCGCCTCGTCGGTCACGTTCCCGACCATCCCGTAGGCTCCTCACTCCCGCCGGAACCCGCGAGGGGGACCGGCGCCCGCGTACGTCCTAGCGTCCGTAACGCCGTCCGGTCCACTGCCGCAGCAGCACGGCTATCGCGTTCATCGAGAGTAGCATCACCAGCAGCACGATGATGCCCGTGGCCGCGAGGTCCTGGAACTCCGGCTGCGGCCGCGCCACCCAGTTGTAGATCTGGATCGGCATCACCGTGAACGGATCCAGCAGGCTCTCCGGCCGGAACGCCACGAAGGTCAGCGCGCCGATCATGATCAGCGGCGCCGTCTCCCCGATCGCCCGCGACAGCGCCAGGATCGTGCCGGTCATGATCCCGGGAAACGCCTGCGGCAGCACGTGGTGCCAAACCGTCTGCCAGCGCGTCGCGCCAACCCCGTACGAGGCCTCGCGCAGCGACGGCGGCACCGCGCGGATCGACTCCTGCGCGGCGACGATCACGATCGGCAGGATCAGCAGCGCCATCGTCGCGCCGCCGGCGATGATCGAGCGCCCGAAGCCGCCCCCGATGCTCGGCCCGATGCCGATCGTGCCGCGCACGAAGAGCTGCAGGCCGAGGATGCCGAAGACGATCGAGGGCACCCCGGCGAGGTTGGAGATGTTGGTCTGGATCGCCTTCGTCACGAAACCGCGGGGTGCGTACTCCTCGAGGTAGATCGCCGCCCCGACGCCGATCGGGAACGCCAGGAGCGCCGTCGTGATGATCAGCCAGAGGCTGCCCCACAGCGCCGACTGGAAGCCCGCGCGCTCCGGGAAGCGCGAGGGGAAGTTCTGGAGGAACTCCCAGCGCAGGAAGCCCGCGCCATCGCGCCAGACGTCGAGCAACAGGAAGGCGAGGAAGACGACGCCGACGAGCGTGCCGGCGAGGCAGATTGCGAAGAATGCCGCGCCCTTCTTGTGGCGGAAGGACAGCCTCGGGACGTACAGGCCGCGGTCCGCTCCGGCTTGCATGTCCGTGGCGGCCATCAGTCGTAGACCTCGCGGAAGCGGGCCGTGACCCGCGCGGCGATGATGTTCATGACCAACGTCATCGCAAACAGCGTCAGCGCGACGACGAAGATCGTGCGGAACTCGATCGTCCCGTGCGGCGTGTCACCGAGCGAGACCTGCACGATGTACGCGGTCATCGTCTGGATCGACTCCAGCGGGTTCGCCGTCAGGTTCGGTGATGCGCCCGCCGCGATCGTCACCGCCATCGTCTCCCCGATCGCTCGCGAGGCGGCGAGGATGTACGAGGCGATGATCCCGCTCAGCGCCGCCGGATAGACGACGCGCGTGACCACCTCGAACTTCGTCGCGCCCACGCCGTAGGCGGCCTCGCGCAGGTCGGCCGGGACGGCGTGCAGCGCGTCGTCGGAGAGCGAGGAGACCATGGGGATGGTCATGATCCCGACGACGACCATCGCCGAGAGCGCGTTGAAGATCTCTGTCTCGGGGAACAGCGTGGTGCGCAGCAGTGGCGTGACCGCCGTGAGCGCGAAGTAGCCGTACACCACGGTAGGTACGCCGGCGAGGATCTCGAGGATCGGCTTCAGCACCGCGCGCGTGGCGGGGCTCGCGAATTCGGAGAGGTAGATCGCGCTCGCGCTCCCGACCGGCACCGAGATCAGCGCCGCCCCGACCGCCACCAGCAACGTGCCGCCGATCAGCGGCAGCACGCCGAACGCCTGGTTCGTGAAGAGCGGCGTCCACTTCGTGCCGGTGAAGAACTCCCAGGGCGAGACGTCGCGGAAGAACTGCAGCCCCTCCACGACGAGAATGAGGACGATGCCCACCGTGGTGAGCACCGTGATCGCCGCGCAGAGGAACAGGGCGTAGCCGATCGCCTGCTCGACCAACTCGCGGCCTCGGCGGCGCTGGAACTGCGCCGCCGGTCCGCCTGCCGCTGCCGTATCGGCAGCCATCAGTCGCTCATCCCTGCTCTCGCTCCTCGTTCGCTAGCCGCCGGAGATGGCGGCTTCGAGGTTGGCCCGGGACTCGGCGAGCTCGTCGGCAGCAATTGCGGTGTACCCCACATCGGGCACGAGCGCAATTGCGGCGTCGCTCAGGTAGTAGCGCACGAACTCGCGCACCTGCGGCTTCTCCGCCAGCGACTTCGTCGAGACGTAGATGTAGAGCGGCCGCGCGAGGGCGTAGGAGCCGTCCGAGACGGTGGCGTCGGAGGGGATGACGCAGCCGGAGCCGCCGTCGACGGCGACAACGCGCAGGCGCTCCGCGTTCTCGGCGTAGTAGGCGTAGCCGAAGTAGCCGGCGCCACCCTTCGAGCCGGAGATGCCGGTGACGAGCACGTTGTCGTCGGTGGAGTTGGTGTAGTCGGCGCGGGAGGCGCCGCCTTCGCCGTTCACTTCCTCGGTGAAGAAGTCGAACGTGCCCGAGTCGGTGTCGGGCCCGAACAGCTTGATCTCCTCGTCCGGCCAGCTGGCGCGCACCTGGTTCCAGCTCTTGATCGAGCCCTCGGAGTCGGGGCCCCAGAGGATCGCCAGCTCATCCATCGTGATGCACTCGAGGAATTCGGCGTCGGGGTGGGCGACGACGGCGAGGCCGTCGAGGCCGACGCGGAGCGGGAGGTACTCGATGCCGTTCTCGGCGCAGCTGTCGATCTCGCTCTGCTTGATCGGGCGGGAGGCGTTGGAGATGTCGGTCTCGGCGCTGCAGAACTTCTCGAAGCCGCCGCCGGTGCCGGAGACGCCGACGGTGACGCGCACGTCGGGGCCGACGGAGCGGAACTCCTCGGCGACCGCCTCGGTCACCGGGAAGACGGTGCTGGAGCCGTCCACCGCCACGCTGCCGGACAGCTTCTCGCCGCTGCCCGTGGTCTCGCCGCCGCCGTCATCGCCCCCGCATGCCCCGATCAGCATCGTCGCCGCGAGGGCGAGCATGGCCAGCGGGAGCAGTCTCCTCCATCGGATCGCGAACACTCTCTGTACCTCCTCGGTATGTCCCCGTCCAAAGCGCATGCTCGGCGGGGGCGGTTAACCCTCGATTAAGGGTCCGAAGGGGAGACGTTCCGGTGTTGGTGGGGAGCTACGCCTCGCGCAGCGTCGCGGGGTCCACGCCCTGCCCGCTCGCCCACGCGACGTAGGCGTCGGGCGCAATCTCCGAGGGCTTGATCTCGCTGCGCCCACCCCAGAAGACGTTCGTGTAGCCAACGTCGATGCCGGCCTCGGCGAGGTGCTCGTCGATTGCCGCCTTGTGGGCGAGCAGCAGGTCCTTGTCCGTGCCGTGGGCCACGCCCATCACGTTGACGTCGCGGAACTCCGGGCCGCCCTCGCGCCAGTAGGCGTGCGTCATCACGTGGTGGCGGCCAACCTCGCGGCCGGCGTCCAGCTCGCGCCCCTGCGGCACGGCCCAGTGGAACAGCGCGTTGTAGCGCGTCACCGGCGCCGCCCCGGCGACCTGCTTGACGTGCTCGAGGAAGGTCGAGAAGCGCCCGACGACCCCGCGCCGGTCGAGCTCCTCGGCGGCCTCGAAGAAGGCCTCGAGGGTGAGTCCCGCCTCGCTGGCGCGGGCGGCCCAGAGGTCGGGGCCGATCTCCCCGGGCGCGAACTCGCGCTTGAGCGCCATCAGCACGCGCCAGTCCTGCTCGTCGAGGTCCACGATCTCGGTATCGATCACCCTCGCGGGCTCCTCGCTGCGCGCGCCCGGCTCCAGACCGCGCCGACGGACGTGGCCGACGCCGAGGGTGAAGAGGCGCTTCGCCGGCATCAGCCGGAACGCCTCCGCGCCGATGCGCTCGGAGAGCAGCTCGCAGTGCCGCTCCAGCGAGAAACCGACGGGCGTCTTGAGCGTGGTCCAGAGCCGGTACGTCGCGCCCGGCGTGGCCGGGTCCGCGCTGCGGATCACGACGTGGCCGGAGAAGGGGTCCTGCTGGAAGAGGTAGTCGAAGCCGTCGTGCAGGCGATCCTCGGGCAGCCGCCAGGCGACGAGCGCGCCCGGCGCGAGCTTGTTCGCGAGCAGCGTTTGCCGCACGCGCCGGATCGTGCCCGCCTCCAGCATTGCGCGAATCCGCTCGATGACGACCGGCAGCGCCACGCCGGACCGCTCGGCGATGCGTCCGAGGGGGTCGCGTTGGAACCCCGCGACGCGGTCCTCGGAGACCGCGAGGATGGCTGCGTTGGTCGGGTCGTCGACGGTGGCCGGGATGGCCGCTTCGGTGGTCATGCGCCCTCCCCCGCGAACCAGGTGTCGAAGCCCGTGATCAGCTGCGGATCCGTGAACGCGGCCTTCACCGCCTTCGCGTAGTCCTGTTCGAAGTGCTCGTGGAGCGCCTCGCGACTTTCCCAGTCCTCGCAGATCACGAAGCGGTCGGAGTCGACGATGTCCTGGCTCACGCGGAAGCAGACGTTGCCCGGCTCGGCGGGCGACCCCTCCGCGTCGGCGCGCAGCAGCTCGAGCAGCCGCGCGCGCCGCTCCGGGTTCGCCTCGAAGAACACCGTGACGCGACCAGTCATGCCGCCCTCCCCGAAGGCGCTGCCTCGAAGCTCTGCCAGATCTCGGTCCCCGTGATCAGCTCCGGGTCGCCGAACGCGGCGAGGACCGCGCGGGTGTGGTCCTGCGTCATGTGCGCGTCGAGCGCCTCCTGCGTCTCCCACTCCTCGCACATCACGAACCGCGAGGGGTCGAGGATGTCCTGGCTGACCCGCAGGCGCAGGTTGCCCGGCTCCCTCGGACCTGCCTCGGCGTAGGCGCGCAGCAGTCCGAGCACCTCGTCCACCCCGTCCGGGTTCGCGCTCAGGAAGACCGTCGCGCGCTGGCTCACGCGTCGTCCTCCACCAGCCGCCAGACATCGCGTCCGGCGCAGAGCGCGGGGTCCTCGAAGGCCTCGCGCAGCTTGAGCAGGTAGTCCTGCTGGATGTGATGGTTGAACGCCTCCTGGTTTGGCCACTCCTCGATCAGCACGAAACGGTTGGGGTCGTCGTCCTGCACGTAGAGGTCGAAGCGGGTGTTGCCAGGCTCCGCGCGGCTGCCGACCACGTCGTCGCGCAGCAGCGCGAGCAGCCGATCGCGGCCCTCCGGGTTGGCGGTGATCGACACGGTCAGCTTGATCGTCATGCGGGACCGTCCCTCGGTTCGCAGCGCCAGATTTCGAGGTCCTCGAGGATGTCCTCGCCGTGCAGCGCGGCGTGGGTCTCGTTGCGATGGTCGCTCGTCTTGTGCGCGTCCAGGTCCTCCTGCGAGCGCCACTGCTCGATGAGTACGAGGCGGCGCGCGTCCCCGGCGCTCACAAACAGCTCGAAGCGCTCCGCGCCCGCTTCGCTCTGCGTCGAGCGCGCGTCCGACTCCAGCACCTCGCGCAGCCGCTGCTCGCCGCCGGGCGCGGCGGTGAAGAGCGCCGCCAGCCGCACGCTCACGAGGCGCCCCCGGAGGCCCGGAGGCCGACGTGCGCCGTCAGCTCGCGAGGCGTCTCGATGCGGCGGCAGGTGAACATCGGCGTGTCGCGCTCGGTGTAGGAGGACGACTCGGAGTCGCGCAGCTCGCGCACCAGCGCCAGGAACTCGCCGGGGGCGTCCCCCTCGAACGCGACGACGAACTCCTGGTCGTCGAGGCCGTAGGAGTAGGTCGTGTTGATCTGGATGTCGTGGTAGCGGTGCCCGATCGCGATGTGCTCGTTCATGATCCGCTGCCGCTCCTCGCGGGACAGCGTGTACCAGGCGCGGGTCTTCACCATCGGGTAGACGAAGAGGTAGTCCTTCACGCCGCCGTCCTCCCGCAGCCGGTCGCGCGCGCCCGACCCCTCGTGCAGCGGGTTGGTGTAGATCGAGCGCATCGTCATCGAGAGGAAGGAGTGCGGCCGCTCCAGCGCCGCGCCCGCCTGCGAGCCGAGCAGCAGCGCGTGCCAGTCCTGGATCGGCGCGAGCTCGTCGTGGACCTGCCAGACCAGGAAGTCGGTGTCCGCGCGTGTCCCCACCGTCGAGTAGAGCCGCGTCAGCAGCGAGGTCGCCGATTGCTCCAGCAGCTCCTCCAGCTCCCCGGCGATCGCCTCGCGCCCGGCCGCGGGGAGCGCGCGCACCTCGTCGCGCACGCGAAAGAAGCTGAACTTGACGGACTGCACCCCGCGCGGGCTGCGCGGCGCGCCGTCCTGCGCCGCCTCCGGCCGTGAGTGGTAGCCGGAAGCCGGATGCGAGCCGGCGTGCGCCTCGGTCGTCGTCATCGCGACCCCCGTCCCGCCGCCGTCACGGCGGCCTCCTGCTCCACGGGCAGCCCGTAGTTGGAGTCGTACAGCGCCTCGATGCGCGCGGCCACCTCGGGGCCGACGTCGCCGCAGTCCGAGGCGCCGGCGAACTCCTCGATCTGCTCGAGGCCGTAGATGTTGGGCAGCGTGCAGACGATTTCCGGGTCCTTGAGGATGTAGCGCAGCGCCGCCTGCCCGAGCACCCCGCCCGTCGCCTCGGTGAGGAAGTCGAGCTGCGCGATCTTCTTGAGGCCGTTGATCAGCCAGGCGCGGGGGCGGTGGCGGCGGTGGTCGTTCTCGTCGAACACCGTGTCCACGGTGTACTTGCCCTCGAGCATCCCCGAGGAGTGCGGCACCCGCACCATCAGCGAGCGCCCGGCCGCGCGCGCCGCCGCGATCAGCTCGCGGCCGGGGTCCAGCTCGAGCGCGTTGTAGATCATGTGCACCACCTCGACCTGCCGCTCGGCGAGGGCGTAGAGGCCCTCCTCGCGCCAGCCGATCGCCGGACCGAGGGCGGCCCCGACGCTGCGCACCTTGCCCTCGCGGCGCACGCGGTCGAGGAAGCTCCAGACGTCGTCGCGCTCCAGGTGCTCCATGCGCACGTTGTGCAGCTGCCAGAGGTCGATGCGGTCGGTGCCGAGGCGGCGCAGCGAGCCGTCCAGCGCGCGCTGCAGGAACTCCGGCTCGAAGCAGTGCGGCGCCTCCTGGTGGCCCTCGCGGCGCTTGCCGATCTGCGACTCCCAGTCGTAGCCAAACTTGGTGGCGATCACGATCTTGTCGCGCTCGGCGCCGGGGAAGGCCTGCGCGAGGATCGTCTCGCCGCGGCCGTTGCCGTAGGTGTCGGCGGTGTCGAAGAAGTTGATGCCGCGCTCATGGCCCTGCCGCAGCAGCGTCACGGCCTCGTCGTCGCTGTAGTCGCCCCACCACCCGGCGGCGACCGTCCAGACGCCGAAGCCGAGTTCCGAGACCGAGATGTCGGTGCCCGCGATCGTGCGATAGCGCATACCTGGTCCCCTCGCCGGTCGAACGCCCTCGCGAGCTTCCGCCACCGCTCGCGAAGCGACAACCGGGCCACCTCGAAGCTACCGGATCGAACCGTCGATTTAGGTAGATTCGAGGCGGAATCGCGCGCTCCCCGGCGCGGCGGGGGTTGGGCGGGCGCTACTGGTTGGCGAGGGGGATGGTGGCCGTGACACAGGGCTCCTCGCCGTGCACCGCGGTGGTGTGGCCCTCCCCGGTCGTGTCCTCGACCAGCCGCGCGTCGCCGGGACCGAACAGGTGCTTCGACCCGTCGCTCAGTCCAATCTCGAGCTGCCCCGAGAGGATGATGACGAACTGCCGGCGGGGCGCCGGGTGCCAGTCCACGAACCTCCCCACGGGGTCCTCCCGGAAGCTGATCGTCGTGGTGTCCAGTCCTGCCCTCCAGTCGGGAGTCTCCGCCAGATCGATGGGGTCGATGTGGGACTCGCCGTCGCTTCCGGTGTACAGGCGGTATGTGCCCAACGTTGCCTCCCTCGTGGTGATTGCCTCAGTCTAGCCTCCGGCGGGCGTCCGAACCGTCCCGGCGAGAGGCGCACTGGTGGTGACGAGATGCATAGCTGGCGCGTAGCGGATCCCACGACGCTCGCGCGGCGCGGTCTGCGCGCCATCGAGCTCCTCGCCTTCACTTCTCTGGCCGCGGGCGCGCTCGTGTGGTGGCTGATCGCGGGTCGCGAGGGCCCGGCAGCGCCGGTGGAGCTCGCCCTCGCCGCGGTCATTGCCGCCGCGCTGCTGCTGCCCGGTCTGCTGCTCGTCCACCTCGCGCGCACGCTCCATCGCGCCGCCGCGCTGATCGACGAGCTGCGGCAGCAACTCGGCGAGGCCGCGGTGCGCGGCGAGTAGTGGGCGAGCGACGGCCGCCTGCTCGCGCGGACCCTGCGCCTGGCGCTGCGCGAGCGCGGGGCGGGGATGATCGCCGCCCCGTGGTACTGGCTGCTCTCGCTCTGGGCGGGCGCCGCCTCGCTCGTGCTAATCCTCGGCGCGGTCTCGCTCGGCCTCGCGGCGCTGCTCTAGCCGGCTACGCCGTCGGGAACCACCCGCCGTCCGGGATCAGCAGCTGACCCGTGAAGTACGAGGACTCCTCGCTCGCGAGGAAGAGCGCCGTGTTGGCCAGCTCCCGTGGCGTGCCCATGCGGCCCAGCGGCACCATCCCCAGCACTGCCTGCTTCGTCGCCTCGTCGAGGCGGAGCATCTCCGTCATCGAGGTCTCGAAATAGCCGGGTCCGATCGAGTTGATGCGGATGTCGTGCTTCGCCAGCTCCGGCGCCATCGACTTGGTCAGCATCCAGACGCCCGCCTTCGCCACCTGGTAGGCGGCCGACGACGCGCCGACCGGCAGCTTCGCGAGGATCGAGGCGATCGTGACGACGGACCCGCCCTCGCCGGCCTCGATCATCGGCCGCAGGGTGTGGCGCAGCGTCAGCAGCACGCCGGTGAAATTCACGTCCATGACGTAGTCCCACATCTCCAGCGGCTGGTAGATGAAGCTGTGGCCCAGCGGATCCTCGGCGAAGGCCGCCAGGTGCTGGGCGTTGTTCTCGACGTCGTTGGTGATGTAGCCGGGGTGCGCGACACCGGCGGCCGGGATCACGATGTCGATGCCGCCGAACGCCTCGACGGCGCTCTTGGCGAGCGCGGCGTTGCTCTCGTCATGCCGCGTGTCGACTTGCACGGCGACGGCCGTGCCGCCGGCCGCGCGGATCGCCTCGGCTGCCTCCTCGGCGCCGTCCGCCAGCAGGTCCGCGACGACGATCGACGCGCCTTCCTCGGCGAAGCGCTCCGCGCAGGCGCGGCCGAGGCCGTTCGCCGCTCCGGTGATCACTGCCCGCTTGCCTTCGAGTCGTCCGCTCATGTGCCACCTCCCCGCGGGGACTATAGCGGCGTGCCTGTTGTGCGCGAGGACCCTCCGCTAGCATTGGGCGCGACGCCGGCCACGAACGCGAACGGGAACCGGAGGGCGCGGCCCATGGGACGGTCGTGAGGGCGCTCGCGCGCGTCGTCAACCGGCTGACGGGCGGTCCGCTGTTCTACGGCTGGTACATCGTGCTGGCCGGCGGGACGTCGAACCTCCTCGTCGGCGGCGTGATCGGCTTCAGCTTCGGCGTCTTCATCGAGCCGATCCGCGACGAGATGGGCTGGACCGTCGCGGTGATCACGATCGGCTACTCGCTGCGCGCCTTCGAGTCCGGGCTGATGGCCCCGTTCACCGGCTACATGGTCGATCGCTTCGGGCCGCGGCGGATGGCGATCGTTGGGCTGCTGATCGTCTTCGTCGGCATGCTGTACTTCGCCTCCGCGCAGACGATCTGGCACTACTACTCCGCGAGCCTCGTGATCGCCATCGGCCAGAGCGCGAGCGGGTTCACGCCGTTCTCGGCGGCGGTCATGAACTGGTTCCAGCGAGGCCGCCCGCGCGCGATGGGGCTGCTCTTCTCGGGCAACGCCGCCGGCTACATGATGGCGCCGATCGTCGCCACGCTGATCGTGCAGTTCGGGTGGCGCGCGACGCTCGTGATCGCCGCCTTCTCCATCCTTTGCATCGGCCTGCCGATGGCGTTCGTGCTGCGCGACCGCCCCGAGCCCTACGGGATGCACCCGGACGGCATTTCACCCGAGGAGGCGACGCGGCGGGGAGACCAGGCGGCGCACCTCGCCTCGACGAGCGGGATGTCCGTCGCCGAGGCGCTGCGCACGCCCGCCAGCTACCTGCTGGCGGCGGCGATCACGTTCGGCGGCACTACGCAGAACGTCTGGATCGTGCACCAAGTGCCGCACCTGCAGAACGTCGGCTTCTCGGCGGTGCACGCCGGGCTGGCCGTCGCGGCCTACGGCGCGCTGCAGGTGCCGGGGCGCTTCTTCTTCGGCTACGTCGCGGACTTCTTCGGACGGAAGCCCAGCTACATCGCCTGCTTCCTGGCGCAGGGCATCGGGCTGATCATCTTCGCCCACGTGACGTCCGAGCGCGCCTGGATGCTGGCGATCTTCTACCCGTTCTACGTCTTCGGGCACGGCCTCTACGTCGTGCTCTTCATGACCCTGATCGCCGACTACTTCGGGTCGGCGCGGTTCTCGACGATCCGCGGCCTCGCGATGATGACGCAGATGCCGTTCGGGGTGGCCTTCCCGATCATCGCCGGGATGGTCTTCGACCGCACCGGCACCTACCAGGGCATCTTCATGATCTTCGGGATGCTCGTGATGGTGTCCGCGCTCTGCGTCACGCTGGTGCGCCGCCCCACCTGGGCGGAGATCGTCGCGCGCGAGCGGCCGCGCATCACCCCCGCCACGGGCGACGCTCAGCCTCCGCCTGCCCCTCCGGCTACGCCTCCGCGTTGACGGCGTTCGTGAGGTCCATCACGCGGCCCAGCGTCTCGAGGCGCTCCTCGATCGTGTCGCCGTGCGGCGAGACGTAGATCATGTCCATCCCGATGTCGCGGTAGAGGCGCAGCCGCTCCTTCACCATCGCGTCGTCGCCCACGAGGTTGACCTTGCCGGCCAGCTCCCGCGGCACGGCCGCGCGCGCCTCGTCGCGCTTGCCGTCGAGCCAGAGGTTCTGCACCAGCTTCGCCTCGTCGGCGTAGCCCTGGCGGGCGTAGGCGCGGTTGTAGAAGTTGTAGCGGCGCGAGCCCATCCCGCCGAGACTGAACGCGACGCCGACGCTCAGCGCGTCCAGCGCCCGGTTGTACTGCTCATCGTCCTCGGTGAACCAGACGCCCGCGCCCGCCTGCGTCTCGATGTCGTCGAAGCTGCGGCCGGCGCGCTCGGCGCCCGTGCGGATGTGGGAGAAGAACAGCTCCGCCTCCTCCGGGATGAAGACCGTGCCCAGCCAGCCGTCCGCCAGCTCGCCCGTGAGCTCCAGGTTGCGAGGGCCGATCGAGGCGATCCAGATCGGCACGTCGGGCGTCGCCGCGCCGGTCGGGCGCAGCGCCTTGCCGTCTCCGCCTGGCAGCGGGAGCGTGTAGAACTCGCCGTCGTAGGTCAGCGGCTCGCCGCTGATCGCGCGGCGGACCACCTCGATGTACTCGCGCGTGCGCGCGACCGGGCGCGCGAAGGGGATGCCGTGCCAGCCCTCGATCACCTGCGGTCCGGAGGTGCCGAAGCCCATGATGAAGCGCCCGCCGGTCAGCCGCGTCATCGTCATCGCGGTCATCGCCGCCATCGCCGGCGTGCGCGCGCCAACCTGCATGATGCCCGTGCCCAGTCGCACGCGCTCCGTCTTCCCGGCGAGGAAGGCGAGCGGCGTGATCGCGTCGTGGATCCACGCCTCGGCGGTCCAGATCGTGTCGATCCCGATCTTCTCCGCCTCCTGCGCGTAAACCGCCGTCTCGTCGAAGTCCTGGATCGCGTAGGTCGCGCCGCCGCACGAGATCGCCAGCTTCAGCATGTCGTCCTCCTCCTCGCTGCCCGGATCGCGACCGCCAGCATAGCCGCAGCGCGCCTTGAGCGCGGCGCGCCGCCGCCTAACTCGGCTGCGCCTGTTCAACCTCTACGGCGCAGGCCATGATGGTGGCGACAGGGGGAACGCCGATGAGCGATGTCGACGCACTGCTCGCGGCGTTCGAGGCAGGCGATCTGCTCCGCCCCGATCCCGACGTCCCGAACTTCCTCGATCTGTCCCGCGCCGTCGGCGCCGCCTGCGGCGTGCGCGGGCTCGCGCTGAGCGCGAACGCGCAGACCATCGCCGACCGCTTCGAGGAGCGCGAGCACACCGTGTTCGTGCTCGCCGACGGCCTCGGGCTCGACATGATCGAGCAGGGCGGCGACGGCGCGAACGTGCTGCGCGCGCACCTTGCGATGGAGTTGCGGGCGATCTTCCCCGCCTCGACGGTGGTTGCGCTGACCACGCTGATGACCGGCGAGTGGCCGGCGCGGCACGCGGTCACCGGCTGGTGGACGCACATCGAGGCGATCGGCGGGCCGGCCACCATCCTCCCCCACGTGCGCCGCCGCGACGATCGATCGCTCGCCGAGCTCGGCGTGCGGTCCGAGGACCTGTTCCCGCTGCCCGCGCTCACGCCGCGGATGACGCGCGACACGCTGGTCCTCCTGCCGCAGGTGATCGCCGGCAGCGTCTACTCGCGCTACGGCACGGGCGGCGAGCCCGCTACCGGCTACGAGACGCTCGCCGAGGCCGTGGAACAGACCATCAAGGCCGTCCTCGGGGCGGACGGGCCGAGCTTCGTCTACCTCTACATCCCGCACCTCGACCACGCCGCCCACGAGCACGGCCCGTGGAGCGCCGAGGCGACCCAGGCGCTGCACGGCATCAACCAGGTGTTCGGCCTGCTCGCCCGGGAGTTGCACGGCCAGGCCGTGGTCGCGCTCAGCGCCGACCACGGGCACCTGGGGGTGAGCGGGGACGAGGTGCTGCTGATTCGCGAGGACGATGGAATCCCGGAGCTGCTCGCCGCCGAGCCCGCGGGCGACTCGCGCGTGCTGCACTTCCGCGTGCGGCCCGGCGCTCACGAGGCCTTCGCCGCTCGCTTCCGCGAGCTCTTCGGCGAGGCGTTCCTGCTGCTGACGACGCAGGAGGTGGACGAGCTGCGGCTCCTCGGGCCGGATCCGCTGAGCCCACTCACGGCGGAGCGCCTCGGCGACTTTGTCGCGATCTCCCGAGGCGCGCACGTACTCGGCTACCACCCCACGAACGGGGCGCGTGAGCTGCTGCGCCACGCCTCGCACCACTCCGGGCTGCGGCCGGAGGAGATCCGCATCCCGCTGCTGCTCGCCTCGTAGCGCGGTCAGTTCAGTGCCGGGTCGGGCGGGAAGTGGGCGAACATCGCGAGGTTGCCCGGCTGGCGGCGCAGCACCTGCCGCCACATGCCCTCGCTGTCCTCGGCGAACGGATCGCCCGGCTCGGCGTCGACGACGAACCAGGCCTGCTCGCGCAGCTCGCCCTGCAGCTGGCCGGCGCCCCAGCCGGAGTAGCCGCTGAAGATGCGCAGCTGCTCGACCACGCCCCACAGCTCCGAGGGCGTCCCACGCAGGTCCAGCAGCCCCAGCTGCTCGCCGATCGGCGTCCAGCTGCCGTCCTCGCCGCCGTCCGTGCGGCGGCCGAGGGCGAGCGCGACCTCGCGCTGTACGGGGCCGCCCTCGAAGATGCGGGCGGGCGCGGACACGAGGTGCTCCCACTCCGGCAGATGCTCGCCGACCGTCGCCTCCAGCGGCCGGTTGAGGATCAGGCCGAGGTAGCCGTCGTCGTTCTCCTGGCAGATCAGCACCACGGTGCGCAGGAAGTTCGGATCCTGCAGCAGCGGCGTCGCGACCAGGAGCTTGCCGACCAGGTTCTCACTCACCTCGCTATCATCGCAGACCCGTACACACCCTGGAGAGGGGCCCGCGCTTGAGCGCTGAGACTGCCGGAGACGCGCCGCCCAGTGAAGTTCGGCATAACCGTGGCTTCGTCCGCTACGAGGTCGCCGGCCGCATCGCCACCCTGACGATCGACCGCCAGGACCGCCTCAACGCGATCAGCCCGGCGCTCGACGACGAGCTGCTGGCGCTGCTCGATCGCGCCGAAGCCGACGAGGGCGTGCATGCCGTCGTGATCGCGGGCGCCGGTCGCTCCTTCTCCGCCGGGGCCGATACCAAGCGCGATGAGGCCTCCGGGCACCCGGTGCCCACCTCGACCGTCGACGACCGCGCCGGGCGCGAGCTGAACCTGCAGCGTTACTTCCGCATCTGGGACTCGCCGCTGCCCGTGATCACGAAGGTGCACGGCTACTGCCTCGGGCGCGCCGTCCAGCTCGCCGCCGTCTGCGACATCACCTTCGTCGCCGAGGACGCGCGGGTGGGCGCGCCGCAGCTCCCGCTCGGGGCGGGCTTCAACTCCGTCTACTGGGCCTGGCTGATCGGCCCGAAGAAGGCGAAGGAGCTGTTCTTCAACACCGGCTCGATCATCAGCGGCACGGAAGCGGTGCGGATCGGCCTCTTCAACCGCGCCTTCCCCGCCGACGAGCTCGACGAGGCCGTCGAGGAGTACGCGCAACGGCTCGCGCGAACTCCTCGCGACATCCTGACGCTGCAGAAGCGGGCGATAAACCGCACGCAGGACCTGCGCGGCTTCCGCGAGGCGATGCTCCAGTCCGTCGACGTGAACGTCACGGCGCACCACTCGGACGCCGTGCACGAGATGAACCGCCGCATCACCCGCGACGGCCTGCGCGCCACCATCGAGGCGTTCCAGCGCGGCGAGATCGGCGTGTAAGGTGCGGGCAGCGCCACAGCGCTCGAGGAGCCGCCCGTGAAGTTCGGCATCTCCGTCTCCAACGTCGGCAACCTCGGCCAGAGCGTCGGCGTCCAGGGCTGCATCGAGATCGGCGAGGCCGCCGACGCGCTCGGCTACCACTCGGTCTGGATGGGCGACCACGTCGTGCTGCCGGCGCAGATCGGCTACGACGAGGCGCACACCGACCGCCGCGGCGCGACGCGCTGGCAGTACCCGGTCTACGAGCCGGTCACGCTGCTGAGCGCCCTCGCGGTGCGCACGAAGCACGTGATCCTCAACCAGGGCGTGCTGATCATCCCGCTGCGCCACCCCGTGGTGCTCGCCAAGATGCTGGCGGCGGTCGACCACCTCTCGAACGGCCGGCTCGCCCTCGGCGCGGGGCTGGGCTGGATGGAGGAGGAGTTCACGGCGCTCAACCTCCCGCCCGGGTACTTCCCCCGGCGCGGCGCGGTCACCAACGAGTACCTGCGCGCGGTCAAGGAGCTGTGGACCAGCAGCGGCCCGTCCAGCTTCCACGGCGAGTTCGTCAGCTTCGAGAACGTCGGCGCCTACCCGAAGCCGCTGCAACAGCCGCACCCGCCGATCGTGATCGGCGGCCACAGCCGCGCCGCGATGCGCCGCGCCGTCCGCATCGGCCAGGGCTTCGACTGCACCGGCGACACGATCGAGGAGCTGACCGAGCGCATCGCCGAGTTCCGCCGCATCTGCCTCGCCGAGGGCCGCGACCCCGAGGAGATCGAGATCTCGAAGAACTGGCTGCTCAACGCCAGCGGCGCGCACGGCATGCGCTTCCAGCTGAACGGCCGCCGCGACGGCGAGCGGCAGCTCTGCAGCGGCACCCCGGACGAGATCGTCTCCGACCTGCGCCGCTTCGCGAAGGCGGGCGTGCGCCACTTCATGACGCTGCCGCGCGTCGAGGGCCGCGAGCCCGCCTTCGAGCGGATCATGCGCGGCATCCAGCTCATGGCCGACGAGATCCTCCCGGCCTTCGCGTGAGCAGCCGGGGAGCGGAGTGACGCCGATGCGCTTCGGACTGCTGCTGCCCAACGCCGCCGGCCCCGCGCGCGCCCTCGACGCCTCGGCGCTCGTGAGCCTCGGCGAGGCGGCCGAGCGCTACGGCCTCGACTCGGTCTGGGCCTCCGACCGGCTGGTCACTCCAATGCGCGGCGAGGGCGGGGCGAACGCCTGGCGCGAGGAGGTGCTGGAGCCGATCTCGCTGCTCACCGGCATCGCCGCCAACACCGAGCGCATCGAGGTCGGGACGCTCGATTGCGTGCTGCCGCTGCGCAACCCCCTTTTCCTCGCCAAGGCGGTCAGCACCCTCGATTGCATCGCGCAGGGCCGGCTGCTTTTCGGCGTCTCGCAGGAGGCAACGCCGGGCGAGTTCGCCGCGCTCGCTGTCGAGGACTACTACGAGCCGCGCGCCGAGGTAACGGACGAGTGGATCGCGATCTGCCGCGAAATGTGGCGCGAGAGCGACGATCCGAGCAGCTTCGAGGGCGCCTACATCCGCTTCGGCTACATCGGCGCCTACCCGAAGCCGATCCGCAAGCCCCACCCGCCGATCTACGTCCGCGACGAGGGCCCGAGCGCCCTCGCCCGCCTCGCCGCCTCCGGAGACGGCCTGATCCTCGACGCCGCCTCGGACCCGGCCGAGGCCGTCGCCCGCGCCCGCGAGGCCTGCGAGTCCGCCGCCCGCGACTTCGCCGCCATCGACATCTGCGCCCCGCTCCCCCTCGCCCCGGAGCAGCCCGCCGCGGCCATCCTCGAGGCCGCTTCCGCCCTCGGCGACGCGGGCGTCACGCACTGCCTGCTCACCCCCGGCCCGGCGCTCGAGCCGCGGGAGGTGGAGGGGCTCCTCTACTCGCTGGCGGCTGCTCGGGGTTAGTTCCGGTCCCCTCTTCCCGAGGAGACCTTTGCGTAACTGCGCCGGGGCGCTCCGGCTCCCCTCCGCCCCCTCTCCTGGGGGAGAGGGTGGGGGTGAGGGGGGTCGCGTAGTCAC
>VXOS01000204.1 GCA_009839925.1 Chloroflexota bacterium | reverse complement strand
GGGGGCGTGCGCCCCACGCGGGGGGCGCCCTCCCCTACCAGCCGCCAGGCCGCGGCGCGCCCGCCGGCGCCCGGCCCCCCGCGCCGCCCGGCCGCGGCGGCGAGGGCGACCTCGCCGCGCACGTCGATCGAGCTGATCGCGAGGTCGGGGAGGATGCAGCGCAGCGGCTCGCCGGGCAGCAGCTGCCAGAGCCCGCGCTCCGTCCCGATCAGGACGCCGAGCGGGTCGCTTCGAGGGTCGTGGCGCGATGTCACGGCCGCGCGGACTGGGTCTCGTCCGCGCCGAGGCGGGCGCGCACGGCCTCGACGAGCGCGGGCAGCACCTCGCCGGCCGGGCCGCGCAGCACGACGGTCGCGAGGTCGGTCAGCGCCGTGGGGTCGGGGTCGACCTCGATCAATGGGACGCCGCGGCGCACGGCCATCTGCGGGTACTCGGCGGCGGGGTACACGACGGCGGTGGTGCCGATGATCATGAAGGCGTCGCAGAACCGCGCCTCCAGCCCGCAGCGCTCGAGGGCCTCGAGCGGTATCGGCTCGCCGAACATCACGCCGTCGCTCTTCACGATGCCGTCGCAGCCGGGCTGGGTGCAGAGCGGCGGGAGCCGGGTGCGGTCGACCGGGAACTCCTCGCGAGGCCAGCGCGCGTAGCAGCTGAGGCAGCGCATCCAGTTGGTGTTGCCGTGGATCTCGGTCAGCGACTGCGTACCGGCGCGGCGGTGCAGGTCGTCGACGTTCTGCGTGATCACGTGCTGCAGCGCGCCGATCGCCTCGAGCTCGGCGAGCGCGCGATGGCCCGCGTTCGGCTGCGCCGTCGCGAAGGAGCTGCGGAACTCGTCGGGCTTTTCCAGCTGATCGAGGCGCTGCTCCCACCAGGCGGCGGGGTCTTCGAGGAAGATCTGGTAGCCGTTGAGCGGGGGCTCACCGCGCTTCGTCCAGAGGCCGTCCGGGCCTCGGAACGTGGGGATGCCCGACTCCTTCGAGATGCCCGCGCCGGTGAGCGCGACGGTGTGCGAGGCGCTCGCGAGGATCTCGGCGGCGCGCTCGAGCGCTTGCTGGTCCATGTGCCGCCTCCCCCGCGCCTTTGGCCGCGATCGGCGCCATCGTAGTCTCGCCGGATCGAGGCCACCAGCCCCGCCGCTCGGGGCGCCGTGTAGCGCCGCCCGTAGGGGTGGCGAGACGTATCATGGGGTGGGGAGGCATCGGAGGCGGATCACGGAGTGCGGACGACTCGGCAACGGCGATCATGGGCGGGGTTCGTCCTCGCCGCTGCGGCGCTGCTCGCGGCCTGCGGCAGCGACGCACAGCCAGGCGCCACGCCCGAGGCCGCTGCCACCTCCGCTGCGACCGCGCAGGCTTCGCCCACGATGACTGCGGAGGCCACTCCGTCGCCTGCTCCCGCCTCGACGGCGCCTGCTGACGCCGTGACGCCGACGCCGGCCGCGCCGACGCCCACGCCGCCCCGCGACGAGCTCGAGGAGGCCGAACTGTGGGCGGCGCAGTACCTCGAGCGCAACTTCCCGAAGATCGACGTGAGCAAGCGCTCCGTGAACCTCACGGAGATCAGGTCGGTGATCCCGCCCGACGCGATCCCGGCGATCGACGAGCCGCGCTTTCTGAGCCTCGCGGAGGCCTCGGAGTGGCTGGCCGGAGAAGCCCCGGTGATCGCCTTCGAGCGCAACGGGGACGCGCGCGCGTACCCGCTGGAGATCCTGACCTGGCACGAGATCGTCAACGACGTGGTCGGCGGCGAGCCGGTGATCGTGACCTACTGCCCGCTCTGCAACTCCGCGATCGCCTTCTCGCGGGTCGTGAACGGCGAGGAGCGCACGTTCGGCGTCTCCGGCAGCCTGCGCAACAGCGATCTGATCATGTACGACCACCAGACCGAGACGCTCTGGCAGCAGCTCACCGGCGAGGCGATCGTCGGACGCGACACGGGCGCGGTGCTGGAGTTCCTGCCCGCGCAGCTCGTCTCGTTCCGGGAGTTCCGCGCGGCCTTCAAGGACGGCATGGTCCTCAGCCGGGAGACGGGCTACTCCCGGAACTACGGCCAGAATCCCTACGTCCTCTACGACTCCGGAGGCAGGACGCTCTTCCCCGTCGATGAGTTCAGTAACGAGCTCTCCGCCAAGGAGCGCGTGCTGACGCTGGAGCTCGGGGGCGAGACGGCGGCGTTCCCGTTCAGCGCGCTGAGCGAGCTCGTCGTCATCGAGGCCGCGGTCGGCGGCGAGGCTGTCGTCGCCTTCTGGCAGCCGGGGCAGGTCTCGGCGCTCGACGACGCGTTCATCATCGGCAGCCGCAATGTCGGATCCGCCGGGGCGTTCAGCCCGTTCCTCGACGGCGAGCGGCTGCGTTTCGAGGCGCGCGAGGGCACGATCGTCGATGCTAGGACCGGCAGCACGTGGGATGTGCTCGGCCGCGCGGTGTCGGGGCCGCTGGCCGGACAGCAACTGACGCCGCTCGTCTCCGGCAACCACTTCTGGTTCGCCTGGGCGGTGTTCAAGCCGGAGACGCGTGTCATCCTCGAGAGTGACGCGGATCGCTCCTGACGGGGGCTGCGCCCGCGTTGCGGGCGTGATCGGGAAGGGGTGCGGCAATGCAGGAGAACAGAAGGCTCGCCTTCCTGATCGTGGCGGTGATCGCCGCGCTGTTCGTGCAGCAGGAGTTCATCGACCCGCACGTCGAGGAAGGCATGACGAGCGAGGGCGTGATGGTCGAGATCGGCCTGCTCGACGACCTCACGGTCGCCATCGGCGAGCCCGCGCCGGACTTCGCGCTGACGGACCTCGATGGCGACACCGTCATGCTCTCCGACTTCCGCGGCAAGACCGTGGTGCTCAACTTCTGGGCGAGCTGGTGCCCGCCCTGCCGCGAGGAGATGCCGGAGTTCCAGGAGCTGTGGGAGCAGCGTGGCGAGGACGGCGCGGACGACCTCGTGATGATCGCGCTCGACTTCCTCGTGCAGGACACGATGACCGACGCGCGCAAGTTCATCGAGGGCAACGGGTTCACCTTCCCGGTGCTGTTCGACACGACGGACGGCGCGGTGGCGGACCGCTACCGCGTGCGCGGGCTGCCGGCGACGTTCTTCATCGACCGCGAGGGCGTGGTGCGCGGGGTCAACTACGGGCCGGTCTTCGGCAACCTGCTGCCCGCGGGCGTGGAGAAGGCGGACGCCGGCGGTGGAGGCTAGGTGTAGCCTCGGCGCGGAGTTCGGATGCCACCAGGCCGTTCGACGTACGCCCGTCTGCTGGCGCTCGCCTGCGCGGCGCTGATCGCGGCCGCCTGCGGGGACGGCGCCGCCGAGCCCGGCGTATCCGAAACCGCGACCGCGACCACCGTCGCGACGGCGACGCCCACGCCGACCCCAACGCCGCGCCGGGCCACGATCGGGCTGCTCGACGATGCGTCCGTGGACGTGGATCAACCGGCGCCGGACTTCCTGCTCAACGCGCTCGGCGGCGGCGCGCTGCGGCTCTCCGACTTCCGAGGCAAGACGGTGGTGCTGAACTTCTGGGCCAGCTGGTGCGAGCCCTGTCGCCGCGAGATGCCGGACTTCCAGGAGCTGTGGGAAGAACGCGGGCCGGGCGGCCCGGACGACCTCGTGATCCTCGCCGTGAACCTGACGCCGACAGACACGCGCGCCGCGGCGACGGCCTTCGTCGAGGAGTTCGATCTGACCTTCCCGATCATGTTCGATACGCCCCGCGGGGAGGTGGCGCGAGGCTACGGAGTGCAAGCGCTGCCGGCGACGTTCTTCATCGATCGCAACGGCATCGTGCGCACGACCGCCCTCGGCACCGTGTCCGGCCCCCTGATCGAGGTCGGCGTGGCCGATGCGGACACGGCCGGGGGTACCTACGAGTAGCGTGTCGGGCGGAACTCCGAGGAGTATGATCGGGTCGATGCTGCGATCCCGCTCACGCCGCGCCTCGGTCCCGCTCCTCGCGCTCCTCACCGTCGTCTGCGCGGCGCGCGCCGCGGGCGGCGCGGGCGGGGGGGGGGGGGGCGGGCCCGGGGCCAGCGGGGGGGCGGGGCCCGGGGTGCCCCCGGGGTCGGCGGCGGGGGCGGGCGCGCCC
>VXOS01000048.1:2235-4110 GCA_009839925.1 Chloroflexota bacterium | reverse complement strand
CGGCTGGACCCCGCGCCCCGCCCCCATGCTCGGCGAGCACACCGAGGAGGTACTGCGCGACGTCGCAGGCCTCTCCGAGTCCGAGATCGCCGACCTCGCCGCCCTCGGCGTCACGCGCAACGTGCCGGATGGCGCCGTGGGGCGGTAGGGAGTGGGGCCTGCGCGATGCCGATAAAGATGGTCTCCTGGAACATCGCGCGCCGTAGGAAGCCCTGGCGTGTCCTCGCTGACATGGATGCGGACATCGCGCTGTTGCAGGAGGCCGGCCCGCCGCCCAGTGGGATCGCGAGCCAGATCGAAGTGGATCCCGCCCCCTGGCGTACCGCCGGTGCGAGCGACCGGCGATGGCGGACGGCGATCGCAACGCTCTCGGATCGCGTCAGCGTGGAGTGGATCGAGGCGAAGCCGCTCGAGGAGGCGCGCGGCGGGGAGTTCGCCGTCAGCCGTCAGGGCACGCTCACGGCCGCCATCGTGAGCGCACCGGACGTCGATCCGTTCGTCGCCGTCTCCATGTACTCGCTATGGACGCGGCCCCACGCATCCACCGGCAGCAGGAGGTCGATTGTCTCGGACGCGTCGGCTCATCACATGGTCTCCGACCTGTCCGCGTTCATCGGGAACCGGAGCCACCGGAGGGGCCTTCGCATTCTGGCTGCCGGAGATCTCAACATCCTCCACGGTCACGGGGAGCGTGGGAGCGAATACTGGGCCTCGCGCTACGGAACGGTGTTCGACAGGATGGGGGCGCTGGGTCTGCCCTTCATCGGTCCTCAACACCCTCACGGGCGACAGGCGGATCCGTGGCCCAAAGAGCTTCCCGAGGACAGCAAGAATGTCCCCACGTACTACACGGTCCGGCAGGGGGGTCCTGCTGCGGCGACCCGGCAACTGGATTTCGTATTCGCCTCCAAGGGGTTTGCCGACTCCGTGAACGTGCGAGCAATGAACGAGCCGGAACAGTGGGGTCCCAGCGATCATTGCCGGGTGGAGATTGAAGTCTCGTAGCGCCTACGAAGCGTCCTCGAGGTAGGCGTCGCCGATGATGTCGGCGTCGAGGAGTTGCTGGTAGCGCTCGTCGCTGACGCCGAGCAGGTCCTGCAGCACCTCGCGGTTGTGCTGGCCGAGCAGCGGGGCGTGGCTGCGGATGCGCAGCGGGCGCTCGCGGAAGCGGGCGACGGGGGCGGGGTAGCTGTGCGTCCCCGCCTCGGGGTGGTCGACCTCCTGCCAGAAGCCGCGCTCGCGCAGGTGCTCGTTCTCGCGCAGCTCCTCCTGGCGCAGCAGTTCGGTGGCGGGCACGCCCGCGGCCTGCAGCCGCTCCATCAGCTCGCCCGCGACGTGCTGCGAGGTCCACGCCTCGATCAGCGGCTCCAACTCGTCCTGGTGCGCGTGGCGCACGTCCGAGGTCGCGAAGCGCGGGTCGGCGGCCAGCTCCGGCGCGCCCAGCTCGGCGGCGAGGGCTGCGAACTGCTCGTCGCTGTCCACGGCGATCGCGATCCAGCGGCGGCGGCTCGACTCGCTCTGCTCGCCCGGCGCGTCGAGGCAGCGGAAGACGCCGCTCGGCGCCTTCGAGGGGTGGCGGTTGCCGAAGGTGCCGCGCACGCGCCGGTTGAAGGAGTAGTCCATCAGCGCCCAGGAGACGTGGTGCAGCCCCGCCTCGACGTGCGAGAGGTCGATCATCTGCCCCCGGCCGGTGCGCTCGCGCGCGAATAGCGCGGCCTGCACGGCGAAGGCGACGTGGATGCCGGCGTTCGGGTCGCCGTGCGCGACGCCGGGCGTGTACGAGGGGTCGCTGTCGCGGTAGCCGCGCAGGAAGGTGTGGCCGCCGAGCGCGTCCATCGTGGGCGCGAAGCCCTTGAAGCCGCGGTAGGGGCCGGT
>VXOS01000048.1:0-2135 GCA_009839925.1 Chloroflexota bacterium | reverse complement strand
GGGGCCGGTCTCCGGGTGGTCGAGCTCGACGAAATAGCCGCGCGCACGCAGCTGGCGGTCGGCGAAGAGGTCCTCGGTGGTGTTGAGGGCGGCAACGGGGACGCCCTGTGCCTGCGCGGCGTCCATCACCTCGATCTTGGTGCGCTCCAGCAGCCAGGGGTAGAGCAGCGCGTCGATCTCCGGCCCGAACTCGGGGTCGAGCAGGTTGTCGGAGTAGCTGCTGTCGTCGATCAGGTCCTCGCGTCCGATCATGCGGCAGAAGCGGTCCCACCAGTAGGGGTAGCAGAGGAAGTTGACGTAGCCGTCCTTGCAGGGCAGCTGGCCGCCGTAGACGCCGTTGGGGAAGGCGCTGGCGCGCAGGTTGCAGTCCTCGGTGACGAACAGCTCGCCGCCGTAGGAGTGGGCCATGACGTTCTGCGTCGCGCGGTCGAGCGAGCAGGCGAGCATCTCCTGGATCGAGAGGTCGACGCGCTCGCCGCTCCCGAGGCGCACGCTCGCGGTGATCGCCCCCAGGCTGTAGGAGGCGGACATCGCGCCCGCGAGGAAGAGCGGGGCGTAGAGCCAGGGCCGGTTCGGCTCGCGCCCGGGGTAGGCGGTCACGGCCAGTGCGCCTCCCATCGCGTAGAGCAGCATGTCGTCGGCCTCGAAGTCGCGGTACGGGCCGTGCTGCCCGAAGTTGGAGATCGAGACGAGCGCGGCGGCCGGGTTGACCTCGGCGAGCTGCTCCTCGCTCAGCCCGAGGCGGGCGAGCGTGCCGGGGCGGAAGTTCTCGACGACGGCGTCGGCCCACGCGGCGAGGCGGCGCAGGATGCGCTGCCCACTTTCGGTCTTGAGGTTGAGCGTGAGGCTGCGCTTCCCGGTGTTGAGGTCGAGGAAGAGCCCGCTGCGCTCGGGATGCGGCTCGTCGTCGGGGAAGGGGCCGGCGCGCCGCGCGGGGTCGCCGCCGTCGGGCCGCTCGATCTTGATCACGTCGGCGCCGTAGTCGCTGAGCAGCTTGGTGCAGTACGGGCCGGCGACCCCCTGCGTGAGGTCGAGGATGCGCAAACCGTCGAGGGCGCCCGCGCTCATCGCTGCTCCTTCCGGCCTCGGCTCGGCTCGGCTGGACTATAGATGCAGCGGCGCTTCACGATGAAGCGCGGGGCGGGTCTGCGCCGTGACAGTCGCACTCGAGGTCATCGCGAGGGAGTCGGCCGGGGGCGCCGGCCGACCGCCGCTGCTGTTCGTGCACGGCGCCGGTCACGGCGCGTGGGCCTGGGACGAGCACTTCCTCGACTACTTCGCCGGGCACGGCTTCGACTGCTCCGCGCTGAGCCTGCGCGGCCACGGGGCGAGCGGCGGCCGCGAGCGCCTGCGCTGGGCCTCGATCGCCGACTACGCGAGCGATGTCGCGCGGATCGCCTCGGGGCTGCCGCGCGAGCCGGTTGTCATCGGGCACTCCATGGGCAGCCGGGTGTTGCTGACGTACCTCGAGGAGCACTCGGCGCCCGCCGCGGTGCTGCTCGCGCCGCCGACGCGTGCCGGGCTGCTCCGCCCGTCCGCGCGCATGCTCGTCGACCATCCGTGGCGTTCGCTGCAGGTGATCCTCAGCGGGCGAGCGGGCAGGCTGATCGGAGCGCCCGAGCTCGCCCGCAAGTTCTTCTTCTCGCCCGAGCTGGCCGAGGAGCGGGTGCGCGAGTACGCGTCCCGCCAGGGCTCCGAGTCCTTCCGCGCCCTGCTTGAGCTGGTCTGCACCCGGCCGGACCGCGCACGCATCCGGGGCGTCCCGCTGCTGGTGCTCGGCGCGGGCCTCGACTACTTCGTCCGTCCCTCCGCAATCCGGCGCGTCGCGGAGGCTTACGGCGCCGAATCGAAGATCCTGCCCGGCCTCGGGCACGGCATGATGCTGGACGCCGCCTGGCGCGAGGTCGCCGACGCCATCCTCGAGTGGCTGGAGCGGACGCTGGAGCCCGAGTCCCCCTGACCCTGGCCCTCTCCCGCAAGGGGAGAGGGGACCGGAGGGCCTTTCCCGTCATTCCGGCGAACGCCGGAATCCAGGCACGGCAGGCACGCGAGCGCGCGCGGAAGGCTCGCTGCGCCCTCGAAGGCGCGCTGCGCGCGCTCCCCCTCACCCTAACCCTCTCCCGCGAGGGGAGAGG
>VXOS01000183.1 GCA_009839925.1 Chloroflexota bacterium | reverse complement strand
ACCAGCGTCTCGCGCCAGCCGTGGCCCTTGTCCGTCGCGGCGGCGACGAGCCGTGCGCCGTGCTCGCGGGCGCGCGCCTCGACGGCGTCGGGGTCGATACCGAGCAGCCGCAGCTGAGCGCCGACGCCGCGCGTCGCGCCGCCGGCGAGATCGGCGCTCCAGGGGTGGTCGTCGTGGGTGTGGTCGGCGTGCAGCATCACTTCGGCGGGGCCGACGCGGACGGCGGCGAAGTCGATGTCGCGGTAGTGCACCTCGGCGTCGAGGACGTCGCGGTAGAAGGCGGCGGCGCGCTCGGTGTCGCTGACCAGCAGGTTGAGGGCGAGCGGCGGCAGCAGTGCGCCGTAGCGGAAGCCGGGCATCCACGGCATCGTGCCCTCGGGGCGCAGTCGCGTTCCCATCAGCGTTCCTCTCCGGGCGGCAGCGCGGCCAGCGCCGCGATCTGCTCCGCGTGCTCGCGGTCGTGATTCGTGAGGTGGTCCAGCGCCTCGAGGATTGAGCGGTCGTGCGACGGCGTCGGGCGCCGGGTCGTCAGGTCTGCGTCCTCGTCGAGTCCGCCGAGGAGCGCGAGCGTCGCGGCGCGTTGCTCCTCGAGGCTCTCGATCAGCTGCGGCAGGGTGTTGAGGTGGGCAGGGCGGCGGACACCGTGGAAGCGGGTTACGCCCTCGCTGCGCAGCGCCCCCTCGATCCACCCGCGCCAGCAGCGATCGGAGTCGGCGACATGCCACAGCACCTCGCGGATCGACCAGCGCCGGTCGCCCTCGGCGGCCGGGTCCGGCGGCCGGCGGACGAAGCGCGCCTGGTCGAGCCCGCGCAGGGCGTCGAGCAGCGCCGCGCGCGCCTCGGCGAGCCGGGTCAGGCGCTCGTCCAGCGCGGCTGCCGTCGGTGCGGCGGGCATGGGCAGAGGATACAGGCGGCCGGGCGCGGCGCGGGCGTCAGCGTTCGCGGGCCATGTTGCTGTAGAAGGGCATGATGCGGCCCGGCTGGCCCCACTCCTCGCGGCGGCCGGGCGCTGCCTGCTCCGGCTCGATCAGGCCGCGCTCGACCGCGAACTCCGGCGCGTAGACCGTGAGCCCGGAGTAGAACATCGGGTGCGCCGACGACGCGATGAGCGCGCAGGTGCGCGCCGCCGCCAGCGGCGAGTCGTGGTTGCGCGGGTCGTAGGCGTCGCCCCGCTGCACCGCCTTGCGCTCCACCGCCACGTCGCCCGGCTCGACGTTGACGACGGCGATGCCGTCCTCGCGCAGCTCCTTGGCGAGCGCTGGCCCGATGCGGTTGAAGGCCGCCTTGCTGACCCCGTAGGAGAGCCCGCCGCGACCGGTCCAGTGCCCCGTCGGCAGCTTCGCCGACTCCATGACGCCCTCGAGCGAGCTGATGTGCAGGATCAGCCCGCTGCCCTGCCGCACCATCAGCGGCGCGATCTTCGTCAGCAGGTAGAGCGGCGCGAGCGCGTTGACCCGCATCGAGTCCTCGAGGACCTCGTAGGGCGTGTCGAGGAAGCGGTCCTTGAAGCCCGGCCCCACGTAGCGCGCGTTGTTGACGAAGACGTCGATGCCGCCGAACTCGGCCACCGCCGTATCGATCAGCGCGTCCATGTCCGCGCGGCTCATCAGGTCGCAGCGGACGGGGAGGCCGCGCCGTCCCGCCTGCTCGATTTGCGCGACGGTGTCGCGCAGGCTGCCGCCGGGGACCGGCTGCACGTTCGTCTCGTGGACGGTCTCCGTCATCTCCTGCGGCTCGCCCTCCTCGAGGGTGCGGGCGGCGGCGATCACGTCGTAACCCGCCTCGGCGAGGGCGACGGCGGTCGCCTTGCCGATGCCGCGGCTGGCGCCGGTCACCAGCGCGACCCTGCGTTCGGTCTGCTGCTCGCTCATGCGCGGCTCCCTTCTGCCGTCCCCGCGTGCCCTCTCCCCGAAGAGACTGTTGCGAAACTCCCGCAAGCCCGCTCCGGCCGCCTCTCCCCGGGGAGAGGGCGGGGGTGAGGGGGAGGACTCCCGCGCGTCTCCGAAAGCCCCGATGGCGGAACGCAACTCCGGAGGGCGGGCCCTCCCTCACCCTAACCCTCTCCCTCAGGGAGAGGGAACCGGAAGGGATGCGCTACTGCCCGGAGGATGGTGGGGTCGCGGGCATCAGGCGGGGCGCTATCATCGGCGGCGTCGGCCTCGGGAGCGCCGGCGCGCGCGAAGGTGGGAACGGATGGCGCAAGACCCGCTGCAGACGCGGCTCTGCGAGGAGTACGGCTGCGAGTACCCGATCATCGCCTTCGCCCATACGCGCGACGTGACGGTGGCCGTCTCCAACGCGGGCGGCATCGGCATGCTCGGGCAGAGCACCGTCTCCGCCGAGGAGATGCGCACCAACATCCGCTGGGTGAAGGAGCGCGTCGGCGACCGACCCTTCGGCGTCGACATCACCATCCCCTCCTCCTACGTCGAGGGCACGCGCGAGGAGCTGGAGCAGCAGGTTCCGCAGAGCCACTGGGACTTCATCGACCGGCTGATCGAGGAGAACGACATCCCCGAGCCGAAGACGCCGCCGCCGTGGGGCAACACGCGGCTGCGCGGCCTCGCGGAGACGCGCGCCAAGCTCGAGATCATGATGGAGGAGCGGATCCCGATCTTCGCCTCCGGCCTCGGTAGTCCCGCCTTCGTGCTGAACGAGATGCACGATGCAGGAGTGAAGGTCTGGGGCCTGATCGGCCTCGCGAGGCAGGCCGCGCGCGAGCTCGACGCGGGGCTCGACCTGATCATCGCGCAGGGCCAGGACTCGGCCGGCCACACCGGCCGGATGGGCACCTTCTCGCTGGTGCGCGAGGTGACCGCGCTGGCGGAGGCCCACGACACGCCGATCGTCGCTGCGGGCGGGATCACAACCGGCGCGCACATCGTGGCCGCGCTCGCCCTCGGTGCGGTCGGCGTCTGGACGGGCACGATCTGGCAGGCGACGCACGAGTCGGAGACGAAGCAGTGGGAGAAGGAGCGGCTGCTGCGGGCGCAGAACCAGGACGCCTGGGTCTCGACCGCGATGGATGGCAAGCGCAACCGCGGCATCCGCAACAAGTACTACGAGGCGTGGGAGGCCGAAGGCTCGCCCGAGCCACTGCCGATGCCGCTGCAGGACATCGTCGGCGGCAAGCTGCTGCAGGCGGCCGAGGACTGGGACCTCGAGGACTGGGCGGGCCCTGTCGCGGCCGGGCAGGGCGTCGGCTTCGTCACGGAGATCAAGCCCGCGCGGCAGGTGGTGTTCGACCTCATGGGGGAGGCCTACGACACCCTCGAGCGGATGGGACACGCCGCCGCGGGTGCGTAGCGGCGAGGCAAGCGGATCGCAGGAAAGGACCAGACAGATGGCGGACGAGCTGAAGTTCGAGGTGAAGGGACACGTCGCCTGGCTGACGATGAACCGGCCCGAGGTGCACAACGCGCTCAGCTACGCCCTCAACCAGGCGCTGGCCGACGCCTGGGAGGAGGTCAAGAACAACGACGACATCTGGATCGCCGTGCTCACCGGCGCGGGGCGCTCATTCTGCTCCGGCATGGACCTCAAGGAGCGCGCCCAGGTGGACGCGGCCGGCGAGGACTGGAGCAAGAAGCACACCATCGGCAACGCCATGCCGGATGGCGTCTGGAAGCCAGTGATCGCCGCCATTCGCGGCTACTGCCTCGCGGGCGGCTGGCAGCTCGCGCAGCTCAGCGACTTCCGCTTCGTCTCCGACCAGGCGACGCTCGGCATCCGCGAGGTGAAGCGTGGCCTGATGCCGGCCTGGACGGTGGACCTGCCGCGCATCATCGGCCTCGGGAACGCCCTCGAGGTGGTGCTGACCGGCGAGTACATCACGCCGCAGCGCGCGCTGGAGATGGGCTTCGCGACGCGCGTGGTGCCGGACGACAAGCTCTACGAAGAGGTGGAGGCGTTCGCCGCGATCCTCGAGGAGAACGCGCCGCTCTCCGTGCGCGGCCTCAAGGAAGTGCTCTACCGCGGCGTCACCCTGACCCGCCAGGAGGGCATGCAGATCGCCGGCCACATCCTCGCCCCGATCAAGTACAGCGAGGACATCAAGGAGGGCCCACGCGCCTTCGCCGAGAAGCGCGCCCCGGTCTGGAAGGGCCGCTAGCGCCCTCGCGGCCTTCCGGCTCCCTCTCCCCGGTCGGGAGAGGGTGGGGGTGAGGGGGCAGACGCGGCGACTCGCCGGCCCCCGC
>VXOS01000144.1:3911-4199 GCA_009839925.1 Chloroflexota bacterium | reverse complement strand
GGCCGCGCGATCGCTCTCACCGAGCGGCTCGAGGTCCTGGACGAAACGGCCGGGCACTTCGATCTCCATGCGCCCTGTCGGGAACGGCGCGGTGATGCGCAGGGTGTAGGCATCCTCGGCGCGATCGTAGCCGACCACGTAGCGCGTGACGACCGAGGTTGCGCCCGGCCGCAGCGCGGTCGTCGCGGCGAGCACGCCGCCTTCGAGGACGAAGCCACTGTCCGTCCCCCCCCGCGCCGCCGGCGCGCAGACGGCCACGGCGCGCAGCCGCAGCGAGGCGCGCCCCAC
>VXOS01000144.1:0-3901 GCA_009839925.1 Chloroflexota bacterium | reverse complement strand
GGGGGGAGCAGGCCGATTGCGAGGACTAAGCCCCGGCCCGCCCCCGCGCCGGCCGCGGCCGCGACGCCGTCCGGCAGCGGCAGCCGCAGCGTGACGCCCTCCTCGTCGCCGACGTAGATGCGGTCCCCGGGATTCGTCACCTCGTCGGTACGCTCGATCGTCAGCTGTGCGGCGGCGCGGTCGAGCGCCAGCAGGGTCACGAGCGTCGACTCGATTCGCAGGTCGGGACGCTCCCGGGTCGCCTCGTAGATCGTGATCTCGATGTCCGTCGTCGGCAGTTCGCGGGAAAGCAGCAGGGGCGGCGAGAGGTACTGCACGCCCTGGCGCTCGATGCGTACGACGTAGGTGCGCTGCGGGTCGGCGAGCACCTCGAAGAGGAACGCCCCGCCCTCCCCGCTGACGGTCTGCGCCGTCTCCAGCCCGCTGGCGCCGCCGAGGATGATCAGCTCCACGGGGATGCCCTCGGGGGTGGGCGCTCCGGCGGTGCCCTGCACGATGCGGCCGCGGATCTCGCCGTCGGGGGTCTGCGCCGCGGCCGGCGGAGCAGCGCTCGCCAGCGCGCCGCCGAGGGCGAGCGCGAGCAACAGCAGCGCCGCCGGCCGGGTCACGCGCCTGCGCGCACGTCGTCGCCCTCCGCGCGCAGTGTCTCCGTCAGTTCGCGCAGGCGGGGCCCGAGCGCGCGCCGTCCGGAGCGCCGCTCCGCAGCTGAGATGCGGCCGCTCGCCGCGTCGTCGTCCAGCTCGCGCAGCTCGGCGAGCAACCGTGCGCGCTCCTCGCGCAGCGCCTCCAGCGAGGGCGCCTCCGCGCCCGGCAACACGGGCGCGCGGCGCAGCGGCAGGCCGATCAGCAGCGCCGCCAGCGCGGCGAAGAGCAGCAGCACCAGCCACTCCATCAGGCGTCGCCGCCCCGGGCGCTCGCGTCGAGCTGGTCGTCGAGCCAGCGCTCGTCGACGTCAGAGGGCGTTCCGGTGGCGGCGAGCGGGCGGGCGCTGCGGCGCAGCCGCCAGAGCGTCATGCCGCCTCCGAATGCGACGAGCAGGATCGAGCCCCCGACCCAGCCGAAGAGCACGAGGTTGAAGCCGGACCGCGGCAGATCGGCCAGCACGCGGTCGCCGAAGCGGGTGGAGAAGAAGAGCAGCACGTCGTCGTTCTTCGCGCCCGCTGCCAGCTGATCGCGGATCTCGCGGCGCATGTCGTGGCAGACCTGCAACTCGCACTGGTCGAGGCGCAGGTTCGTGCACTTCGGGCAGAGCAGCTGGCGCTCGAGTTGCAGCGCCTGCGCTTCCGGGTCCGGAGCGCTCGCCGAGCCCTCGCCGGGCGGCGCGAGCGCCAGCAGCGCCGCCAGCGCGACAATGGCGACGGCGGTGACCGCAGCCGCGCCGAGCCCGATCCGCCGTCGCGCGGCCGGGTGCATCTCACGCCCCCTCGAGCGGTCCGGTCGCGCCGGACGCGGGCAGCTCGCGTCGCTGCGTCGCGGGCGCCTGCACGGGCGCGAAGACCACGAGGCCGCCCGCGATGTAGACGCCGGCCCCGATCCAGAGCCAGATCATCAGGGGGTTCACGAAGGCGCTGATCTCCGCGACGCCCTCGCTGTCCCAGCCCTGGAGGAAGACGTAGAGGTCCTCGCGCAGCCCCGTCTCGATGTCCACCTTCGTCAGCGGTTGGCCTGGGAAGTTGGGGAAGAAACGCCGCCCCGGCTCGAGGACGGCGACGAAGTCCCCGCCATCCTGCACGCGCAGCACCGACACCACCTCGGACTCGATGCCGTTCGCCAGGTCCGTGCGCTCGCGCAGGCCGATGTACTCGAGGCTGTAGCGCCCGATCTCGAACGACTCGCCGGGCGCGACCAGCGCGCGCGTCTGCTGCTGGTAGACGCTGGAGGAGACGGCGGCGATCGCCATCACGGCCAGCCCGAGGTGCACCAGGTAGCCGCCGTAGCGACGCCGGTCGCGCTCGAACAGCGCCAGCACGGCGGCGGGCCAGTGACGCCCGCTCGCCGCTCGCAGCGCGCGCGCCCCGAGCGCGAACTCGCGCAGCGTGACGTAGAGCAGCACCGTGGCCGCGATCAGCCCGGCGAGGGCGTAGCGGTCGCGCACGCCGAGCGTAACGAGGAGCGCGAGGCTCAGCAGCGCCACGGCCAGCGGCCCTCGGAAGCGGCGCAGCAGCGTGACGCGGGCGGCGCGGCGCCAGGGCAGCACCGTGCCGATCGCCATCAGCACCAGCAGCGCGACGAGCAGCGGACCGACGACGTCGTTGTAGAACGGCGCGGAGACGGTGATGCGCGCGTCCTGCAGCAGCTCCGAGAAGACGGGGAAGAGCGTCCCACCGAGCACGATCAGCGCGATCACCGTGAACAGGTAGTTGTTGACGATCAGCGAGCTCTCCCTCGAGGCCAGCGACTCGAAGTCGTGCTCCGCCTGCAGCCGCCCGCTGCGCAGCGCCAGCAGCACGACGGAGCCGAGCAGGGTCAGCCCGAGCAGCGCGAGGAAGTACGGTCCCACGTCGGAGACGGCGAAGGAGTGCACGGAGGCGACCAGTCCGCTGCGCACGTTGAACGTGCCGAAGACGGCGAGCGCGAACGCCGCGAGGACCAGCGCGAGATTCCACAGCTTCAGCATCCCGCGCCGCTCCTGGACCATCATCGAGTGCACGAACGCCGTCATCGGGAGCAGCGGCAGGATCGCGGAGTTCTCGACGGGATCCCAGCCCCAGTAGCCGCCCCAGCCGAGCGTGGTGTAGGCCCAGAAGCCGCCGAGCAGGTTGCCGATGCTGAGCAGCAGCCAGGAGAGCAGCGCCCAGTGCCGCACGCTGCGCAGCCAGCGCCCATCGATCCGCCCGGACAGCAGCGCCGCCGCCCCGAGGGCGAACGGCACCGAGGTGCTGACCAGCCCGGCGAGCATGAACGGCGGGTGGACCAGCATCGAGCGGTCGACGAGCAGGGGGTTGAGGCCAACGCCGTCCTCAGGCGTGACGGGGCTGACCGCGAAGGGCGAGGCGAGGAAGGCGACGGGCAGCAGGAAGGCGGTGAGGATGCCGCCGCTAATCGCCACCGCCTGCGCCGAGCCCCAGGGAATGCGCGGCACGGTCAGCAGCGCGAAGGCGGCGAGGAAGAGCGAGAGCAGCCACGTCCAGAACAGCAGCGAGCCCGGCTGTCCGCTATAGAGCGCGGCCCACTTCATGTGCGGCAGCATCTCGCTCGAGGAGACCTGGGCGACGTGCGACAGCGAGAAGTCGTCGTTGAGCAGCGCGTAGGCCAGCGTCGCGATTGCCAGCGTCGTGAACCCGGCCGCGACCGGCAGCGCGCGCCGCGCCGCGAGGAGCAGCTCGGGCCGCCCACGCAGGGCCGCCAGCGAGGCGCCGAGGGCGAACAGCGCCGCCGCCAGCGCGGTCAGCACGGCGGCGGCTCCGATGGTGGCGGTGAGGTTCATGCGGGCGGCCTCGCGCTCGCCTCGTCAGGGCGCCGCGATCGAGGCGTCTTCGGCGTCGGTCACGAATTCCGGCTCGTGGCGGATGATCACGCTCGTTGCCTGCAGCAGCCCCTCGCCGGCGGCCACGCCCTCGACGACCACGAAGGCGCGGGGCGTGAACAGGTCCGGGACGATCCCGTCGTACTCGATGCGCATCGTCTGGCCCTCTTCGCCCTCGATCACCCAGCTGACGGGCCGCCCGTTCTCCTCGACGATCGTGCCGTCGACCACGCGCCCGCCGACGCGCCAGCGGCGGCCCTCGGCGTCGATCTCCTGGGCGAACTCCTCGGGTGTGACGTAGTAGGCGCCGTCGAAGGCCTGCACCGCCATCGCCGCAATCGCGGCGGGGGGGGGGGCGGGACGGGCGCGCCCCCGCCGGGGGAGTATAAAAAAAGATGAACGACAATGTCATGGTCGTCTGGGTGATTATAGTTT
>VXOS01000044.1:283-4211 GCA_009839925.1 Chloroflexota bacterium | reverse complement strand
CCTCGGACGACTTCGACATCACGACGCTGGGGCGCGGCGGCAGCGACACGACGGCGGTGGCGCTCGCGGCGGCGCTGCGCGCCGACCGCTGCGAGATCTACACGGACGTCGCCGGCGTCTACAGCGCCGACCCGCGCATCTGTCCGCGGGCGCGCCCGCTGCGCGACATCGGCTACGAGGAGATGCTGGAGCTGGCGGCGACCGGCGCGCGGGTGATGCACGCCCGTGCGGTCGAGGTGGGCGCGCTCTACGGCGTGCGTATCCTCGTCGCCAGCAGCTTCGAGGTCGACGCGCCCGGTACGCTGATCCACGAGGAGAGCACGATGGAGCAGGCCGACAAGGTGCGCGGCATCGCGCACGAGCAGGCGATCGCGAAGATCACGGTGCGCGGGGTGCCGGACCGCCCCGGCATCGCCGCACAGCTCTTCACTCCGCTCGCGGAGGCCGGCGTCTCGGTCGATACGATCGTGCAGAACGCGAGCGTCGAGAACCTCACGGACATGACCTTCACCGTGGACCGCGGCGAGGCCGAACCGGCCCTGCGCGTGGTCGAATCGATCCTCCCGCAGCTCGAGGCCAGCGAGGTGCTGGCGGACCCTGATCTCGGTTCGGTCTCGATCGTCGGGACGGGGATGAGCACGAGCCCGGGGTTCGCGGCGCGGATGTTCCGCACGCTGTTCGAGCACGGCATCAACATCGAGCTGATCTCGACCTCGGAGATCCGGATCACGTGTATCGTGCGGGCGGACCAGGTGGGCGAGGCCGTGCGTGCCCTGCACGCAGCCTTCGACCTCGATCGAGAGTAGGGAGACCCGATGGAGCGCGATCCGCGGCTGCGGCGACTATCGGAGGAGCACCACCACGGGCTTGCCTTCGCGCTGCGTATCGAACGTGAGCTGCCGGAGGCGGACGACGCCGCCATGGGGGAGCTGTACGCCGATCTGCTCCGCTTCTGGACTCGCGGGCTCTTGCCCCACTTCCACACCGAGTCGGAGTGCCTGCTCGCGCGGCTGATGCGGCACACGGGGCCGGACGACCGGCGGGTGCGGCGCCTGCTGCGCGACCACGTCGGCATGGAAGCGCTCGTCGCCTGGATGCGCGACAACGAGGGGAACCCCAGGGCGAGGCGCGAGGCGCTCATGCTCTTCGGCGAGTCGCTACGCTCCCACATCCGCTGGGAGGAGCGCACCTTCTTCGAGGCGCTGCAGGACACGCTGCGGGACGAGGAGCTTGACGCGGCCGGCAGCGAGATCGAGGAGCGCCTGCCGCAGCCGACGCGCGTGCCATGGGAGGCGGACTGAGCCTCAGCCGCCTCGCCCGGACCGCCGGCGTCGGTCTTCCATGTGCGGGAATGCCTCGTCGCCGCTCAGGAGACAGGCAGATGCCAACGAACCAGTTGTTCGATCTCGAGGGCCGGGTCGCGATCGTCACAGGCGGCAACGGCGGGCTGGGCCTCGCGATGGCGACCGGGCTGGCCGCGGCCGGGGCCAGCATCGTTGTCGCGGCCCGCAATCCCGACAAGACCGCCGCGGCACTCGCTCAACTCGAAGCGGCAGGCGCACGTGCGCTGGGGATCGCCGTCGACGTCACCGAGGAAGCGGAGATCGACGGCATGGTGGCTCAGACGCTGGACGCCTTCGGGCGCATCGACATCCTCGTGAACAACGCGGGCGTCACCGTGCGCAAGGAGCCCCAGGACCTGCCGGCGGACGAGTGGGATCACGTGCTGGACGTCAACCTGCGGGCGGCCTTCCTGGCCTCCCGCGCCGTCTACCCGCCGATGAAGGACCAGGGCGGGGGAAAGCTGATCCACATCGGATCCATGTTCTCGATCTTCGGAGGCGGCGGGAGCGGCGCGCCGTATTCCTCCAGCAAGGGCGGGATCGTGCAGCTGTCGAAGAGCCTGGCCGTGGCCTGGGCAGCGGACAACATCCAGTCCAACGCGATTCTCCCCGGCTGGTTCCTGACCGAGTTGACCGCCCCGATTGCCACCATCCAGCCGGAGCGCCACGACCTGATCAACCGCCGCATCCCGGCGGGCCGCTGGGGTGAGCCCGAGGAGTTGCACGGAGCTGCCGTGTTCCTCGCGAGCTCCGCATCCGACTACGTCACCGGCGCGGTGATTGCCGTGGACGGTGGCTACTCGTCCATGTAGCCGTGCCGAAAACCATCTACCTCGCGAACCCGTACGGCTTCTCAGCGCAGCAGAAAGCGACGCTGCTGCCGCCGCTCGTCGCCGCCCTCGAGGCGCTGGGGCTCGAGGTCTGGGAGCCGTTCGCGCGCAACAACCAGCAGGACTTCACGGAGCGGGGCTGGGCCTACCGCATCGGGCAGGCCGACGTCCGCGACGTGGTCGACGCCGACGCCATCTTCGCCGTGGTGAACGGCGTCCCGCCGGACGAGGGCGTGATGGTGGAGCTGGGCATCGCGATTGCCCTCGGCAAGCCGACGTTCCTCTTCCGCGACGACCTGCGCCGCGCGACGGACAGCGAGCACTACCCGCTCAACCTGATGCTGTTCACCGGCATGCCGGAGGCTGGCTGGGAGGACTGGTACTACACGTCCATCGAGGAGATCGCCTCGCCGGACAAGGCGCTGGCGCGCTGGGCCGCCGAGCGGTAGGCGCCCGCTCAGACCGTCGGCGTCGGGGTCTCTTCCATGTGCGGGAAGACGTCGTCGCCCTCGTACGGATGCGCGTCGGCGACCGCCTCGTCCAGCTCGTAGCCGAGGCCCGGCCGCTCCGAGGGGATGATGTAGCCGTCCTCCCAGACGATCGGCTCCTTCAGCAGCTCGGCGTGGAAGCCGCTGAAGTCCTCGATGCTCTCCTGGATCAGGAAGTTGGGACAGCAGACGCCGAGCTGGATGTTGGCCGCCGCCTCGATCGGTCCGGCGTAGAGGTGCGGGGCAAGCTGCGCGTAGTGCGCCTCGGCCATCGCCGCGATCTTCTTCGTCTCGAACACGCCGCCGACGCGCGCCGGCGCGGGCTGCAGGATCGAGGCGCTGCCATGGCGCAGCACGTCGACGAACTCATGGCGCGTGACGAGCCGCTCGCCGGTGGCGATCGGGATCGAGGTCGCGCGCGCGACGCGGGCCATCTCGCGCGGGTTCTCCGGCGGCACCGGCTCCTCGATCCAGAGCGGCTCGTAGGGCTCGAGGCGGCGGGCGAGGCGGATCACGGCGGCGGTCGTCAGCTGGCCGTGCATCTTGATCAGCAGGTCGCAGCGGTTGCCCGCGACCTCGCGCATCCGCCGCACGACCTCCTCGATGTTGTCGAGCGCGGCAAGCGAGATCTGCCGAGGGTCGAACGAGCCGTAGGGCATGACCGGGTCGAAGCCGACGGCGGTGAAGCCCTGCTCCATGTAGGCGGCGGTTCGCGCCGGGGCGGCGTCGGGGTCGTCGAAGGCGTCGGCGTAGCGCATGCCGTCCGCGCTGGACTCTGCCGGGTAGAGGTAGGTGTAGGAGCGCAGCGTCTCGTGCACGCGGCCGCCGAGGAGGTTGTAGACGGGCTGACCGAGCGCCTTGCCGACGATGTCCCAGCAGGCCAGCTCGATCGCGCTGATCACCGAGCCCATCGTCAGCTCCGGCCGCTGCGCGAAGCCGCTGGAGTAGGCGATGCGCCAGAGCGCCTCGATGTCGAAGGGGCTGCGGCCGATCGCGTGCCGCTCCGCCACGTCCTCGATCAGGCCGCGCACCTTGCTGGCGCCGAAGGGGATGCCGTAGGCCTCGCCGTAGCCGGCGATGCCGTCGTCGGTGGTGAGCTTGAGGAAGATCCAGCACGGCCCGCCGCGCTGCGGGTCGGGGTTGGCGACGGCCCAGGTCTTCGCCTCGGGGGGGGGGGGCGCCGGCCCCCGGGGAGGGGGCCCCCCGGGGGGGAGGGGGCGGGGGGGGGGGGAAAAAAAAGATTGGGGGGTTAAAAAAAGAAAGACCC
>VXOS01000044.1:0-273 GCA_009839925.1 Chloroflexota bacterium | reverse complement strand
GCGGCGGCCGCGTCTTCTGTGTAACCCCCCCCGCCCCGCCGCGCGGGGGGGGGGGGTGGCCGCCGCCCCCGCCCGGCGCCGCGGCGCGGCGCCCCCCCGTCCTCCGTTCGCCCGCCCGTCGCGATGCTAGGCGGTGAGCCAGTCCACAATCACTTCGAGGGCGCGCGGATCCTCGCGCATGAAGCCGTGCCCGCCCTCGAACAGCTCGAGGCGCGAGCCGGGGATGCGTTCGTGCAGCAACTGCTGGTTGCGCAACGGCGCGATGCCGTCGTG
>VXOS01000171.1 GCA_009839925.1 Chloroflexota bacterium | reverse complement strand
CGACCTTGATCACGTCGGCGCCGAGGTCGGAGAGTAGCACCCCCGACATGGGGCCGGCGACGACCAGCGTGAACTCGAGTACGCGAACACCGTCCAGTGGACCGGGCATGACACCTCCTGTGCCTCGGGCGGCGCGCGCCGCCGCGTGCGCGAGTGGGAATGCTATACGAGGGTGGTAGGCGAGTGCCGCATGCTACCTGCGCGCTGGCAACCGCATCATCCAGCTGGTGATGGAGTAAGGAGCGATCGGCTAGCTATGGAAGTTCTTCTTGCCGAAGTGGGTGACCCCACGAACACGATCACGATCATGACCCTTAGCCTCGCCGGGGCGTTCGGAGGGGCCCTCGTGGCCGTCCTCGCCACCGAGGTCCTTGCTGCCCGTCGCAGAAGGAGGGAGTCGCGAGCAACGCTGCTCGGGCTCTTCGAGCGAACAAGGTCCGCCGCTGCGTTTGTGGGAAGTGCTCGTTTGGGGATGGCAAGGCCTCACTATATACCGAGTGCTGTTGCAATCCTTCGGGACATACAGCTGGGTGAACACATCGTCGCGCTGGAGAATCGCCTGAGTGCTGACGAGTTGGATCGGCTGTCGAAGTGGTTGTTCTTCGCGCGAACAGATCTCGAAGCCTATCAAGAAATCGTTGCGGTACTCCCAGGTGAAGCGACCAAGGAAATCACCAGCGCGTCCGACTACGTCGAGGCAGCGCGAGTAATGTTGAGGATTAGCGCCGGTCTAGCGGAGCCGTTCGGGTGGCTACGGCATCCTCGGACAAGACGGCGGTTGCTTCAGGACCGTCGGGCGCTCATCGCGAAAGATCGGGTGTGGGACGAGGAAATCAGAAGAAGGGTCGAGGGAATGAACGATGACTGAGCTCAGCACTCGGCTCGAGGACGCGAAGCATCATGCGCTCGACGGAATCAGGGAGATACTGCGTGTCGCCCGTGATGCTGGCATCGCCCCGCCCGCGCCGAACGACCCCCCCATCCGCTCCGTCGCGACGTCATAGACACCCTCGAGGCCGTTCGGCAAGCGGTAGAAAACTCGCTCGCGCCCCTTGCGAAGGCCAGCTTCCCGCCGTGGGCCCTGACGCGGATGATCTCGACTGGCTCTGAGCGGCATGGCCGCTCCGGCCGCCAGCGCCCGGCGGTCGCGCAGCTCCAGCTTCGCGAGCATGTTCGAGACGTGGTAGCGGACCGTGTTGGTGCTGACGCCGAGGCGCGCGGCGATCTCGGCGTTCGTGCCGCCCTCACGCAGCGCCTCGAGGACGCGCCACTCGGCGGGCGTCAGCACGTCGGGATGGCGCGGGCGACCGCCGCGGTTGCGCTCCATGGAGCCATCGTACGGCGCGGGGTGCGGGGGTTTCCCCATCCGACCGCCGTCCCGCGCTCACTGCTGACTGCGCGAGCGGTGACGCTGTCCGAGAGGTGGCGTGGGGCGGACGTGCGCGGAAGCCTGCTATCGGGCGGGCGCGGCACCCGGCCCGAGCTGACAGGCCGCCAGACCGCTCGCCAGCTCCCCGATTGCGGACAGGTCCCCCGCGGTCAGGGCGTCGAGGAAGGACTCGATGTCCACTTCCGCTGCCCACTCCCGCAGACAGGCGAGTGCTTCGTCGTCCAGGTCCTCGAGTTCCATCCCCATCTGCCCCACCGCCACCGCCACCAGCAGGTCGGGGATGCATCCGAACAGGCCCGCCAGGAGATCCCCGGCGGCGGCTGGGTCGTCGGCTCCCAGGAGCGCCGTCCAGTCGGCGCGCTCCGCGAACGCATGCACGCACGCCGCCTCGTCCGTGCTCAACTCGTTGGGATCGAGGCCGAAGCTGACGATCATGAGCTCGATGAGCACGTGCCCAAAGCAGCCCGCGATGGAGGCGAAGACCTCTTCGCCGCCCGGGGCGCCGTCGAGGTCCGCGGCGATGAAGGCGCGGACGTCAACGGTAGCCACCTGCTCACGAGCGCACGCCAGCTCGGTGTCGCTCAGCTCCAGGCCGTCCTCGGCGATGGCGAGGACCAGGCCATCGAGCAGGACGGCACGGGCCGCCTGGGGCGCGAGGCACGAGAACATCGAGACTTCCCACTCCTGGGTGGGCTCGTCCCTGAAGATGGCTCGTGCGAGGAAGTCACTCGCCTCGTCGGCAAGTTCCCCCTGGATGCACGCCCGTTCCGCGTCCGTGCGGGTGTCGTACAGGTCCTGCCAGGACGTGCGGCGATCGAGCGCCAGGTCCAGCACCGCCACCCCCGACGCGGCTACGGGCGTCGCGGCCCCCGACGGCGAGGGAGTGGGCGTTGCGGTCGCCTCAGCGGCGGGCGTCGCCGTGGGAGTGGCCGTCGCCGGAGGGGCGACGCGTGTGGGGGTCGGCGTCGCCGCCGGGGCCGTGCCTGTGGGAGTAGCGGTGGCGGCAGGCGTCGTGGCGGCGGGCGCCGGCGCGGGCTCGTCGCCGTCGCAGGCCGCCAGGGCGAGACTCACGCTGAGAACGGCGAGGACTCCCAGGCCGGGAAGGTTCGAGGCGAGCGCGCGCAACATCCTCGTTCCATCCTAGCCCGGGGGTGGCGGGGTGCGAGCGCGCCCGGCTCCTCGTGTCGGCCGGCAGAGCGCGAGTGCCCCGTGACGCCGTGCGGAGGATGGCCGTTCGGGTCGGCGCACCTACAATGAATCGATGAGCAACCAGCGCATCCTCGTTGCCATGTCCGGCGGCGTCGACTCCGCCGTCGCCGCGGCCCTCCTGCACCGCGAAGGCCACGACGTCGTGGGCGTCACGCTGCGGCTGTACACCGAGGCCGACGACACCGCGCTCCGTTCGCGGCGCGCCTGTTGCGGCGTCGAGGACGTCGCCGACGCGCGCGCGGCGGCGCAGCGGATCGGCATCCCGCACTACGTGCTCAACATGGAGCGCGAGTTCGAGCGCGACGTGATCGACGTGTTCACGAGCGCCTACGCCGAGGGCCGCACGCCCAACCCGTGCCTGGCCTGCAACGACCGCATCAAGTTCAGCACGCTCCTCGACCGCGCCAACGCGATGGGCATCGAGCAGCTGGCGACCGGTCACTACGCGCGCATCCGCGAGCACGACGGGCCACGGACGCTGCACGCTGCGGCCGACGAGGCGAAAGACCAGTCCTATGTGCTCTACACGCTCGGGCAGGACCAGCTCGCGCGGCTGCGCTTCCCCCTCGGCGACCTGCCGAAGGCGGAGACGCGCCGCGTGGCCGCCGAGCTCGGGCTCAGCGTCGCCGACAAGCCCGACAGCGCCGACATCTGCTTCGTGCCCGGCGGCGACTACCGCGAGCTGCTCCGCGCGCGCGGCGTCACCTCCACCGCCGGCGCCATCGTCGCCGGGGACGGCGAGGAGCTCGGCCGCCACGACGGGGTGGCGAGCTTCACCGTCGGCCAGCGCCGCGGCCTCGGCATCGCCACGGCCGAGCGGCGCTACGTCACCTCGATCGACGCTGACGCCGGCGTGGTCACCGTCGGCACCGCCGACGACCTGCTGACGACGAGCCTCGAAGCCTCGACGCCGCGCTGGGTCGGTGAGCCGCCCGAGCCGGGCGAGGCGCTGCTCGCGCGCGTGCGCTACCACGCCGAGTCGGTGCCGGCGAGGCTCCTCGAGCGTTCCGGGGACGGCTTCCGCCTCGCCCTCGACAAGCCCGTGCGCGCGGCCGCGCCGGGGCAGGCGGTGGTGCTCTACCGAGCGACGCCGGGCGACGGCGATGAGGTGGTGGGCGGCGGCGTGATCGAGCGCGGGGCGCGCGCGGCATTCTGAGCCCCACGGCCGCTACCGCCGCGCGTCGAGGGTTTCGAGGTCTCTGGGCCAGTTGAGTAGTCGGCGGTCGGCTGTCACCAGCACGTGGCCGCCGAGGGCTGTGGCGGCGATCATCCGGTCGACGGGGTCACCGTGCATGTCGGGCAGCGCTCCGGCCACGGCGGCAATGGCTCCGGTCACCGGAATCTCGACAAGGCCTTCCTCGAGCAGCCCGGTCCGCCATGCGCCGACATCGCGGCGCAGCGTGTAGCGGCCCCTGTCCTGGAGCATCGCCATTTCCCAGAACGACATCGCCGAGACGGCGAGTTCGCCCTGCCGCCACGCTCGCTCGATCTCCGCGCGCGCGCCGTTGCCGAGCCGCTGGTCGCCCGAGCGGCTCCACAGCAGGACGTGGGTGTCGAGCAGGATCACGGGTTGAGGACGCGGTCCGGGTCGGCCTCGGCCTCCCACTCCACATCGACCGGCTCGATCAGGT
>VXOS01000091.1 GCA_009839925.1 Chloroflexota bacterium | reverse complement strand
GAGGGTGGGGGTGAGGGGGCTCGCCGGCCGTCGCCGTCCTCGGAAGACTGTTGCGCCCTCGTGCGCTCCGACGGGGTGTGGAGGCGCAGCCCCGCAACAGGCTAGCGACGTACTAGGGGAAAAGATCGTCCTCGGCCGTGCGCACGATCTCGCGGGCCGAGCCCTCGCCCCGCTCGTAAGGGTAGCCGCGCACGATCACGACCGGGACGCCCTCGCTCTTCGGCATCGAGAGGCCGGCGGCGCCGGCGATCTCGTCGGCGGGGCAGGGCGTGCTGACGCGCATGATGCGGCCGTCGAGGTCCGGGAGGCCCTCCAGCGGGCGCAGTGGGCGCAGGCCCGCGAGGCCGATCGCGATGTTCGTCTGGCCCGTCCGCCAGGCCCGCCCAAAGGTGTCGCTGACGATCACCGCCACCTCGATGCCGAGCCGCTCGCGCACCGCGTCGCGGAAGGCGCGGGCCGAGGCATCGGGGTCCACCGGCAGCAGCGAGATCAGGTCCGTGCCGCCGACGTTCGAGGCGTCGACGCCGCTGTTGGCGCAGACGAAGCCGTGGCGCGTCTCGGTGATCAGCACACCCTTCATCTGGCGCACGACGCGCGCGGACTCGCGCAGCACCGCCTCGGTCTGGCGCGGATCCTTGTCCCACGCCTCGGACCACTCGAGCGCGAAGGGCGAGGGCTCGAACGCGTCGAGCGGCAGCACGCGGCCCTCGGCCTTGGAGACGATGCGCTGCGCCACCACGATCGCGTCGCCATCGAGGAACGGCGTGCCCTGGGCGGCTGCGGCCTCGATCGCCAGCGCGGCGATGTCGTCGCCGTCCTCCACGAGCGGCATGCCGGCGACGCCGATCACGCGCACGTCGGGGTAGGGGGGGTCGCTCACTCGGGCAGTCCGAAGATCTCCACGTGGGTCTCGGCGCGGTGACGGACGTTGATGCCGATCAGCAGGATCGTCAGCCCCTCGACGAAGCGCGAGTAGCGCAGCGGACCGGCGTCGACGGCGCGCACGCCCTCGATCTCCTCGGCGAGGGCGAAGACCGTGCGCTTCGCCTCCTCGTTACCGCCGGTGACGAGCACGTCGCCATGCACCGTCCGGTCGGGGTCGAGCAGGATCTCGGCGGAGAGGTTGTGGAAGGCCCCGATCACGCGCGAGTCGGGCAGCAGCGCGGCGGCCTCCTCGGTGGCCGAGCCCGCCTCGACCTCGACCGGGCGCGGCCCGCGATCGAAGCGCACAGGCACCACCGCGTCCACGACGATCTTGCCCGCGAGCGCGTCCGCGAGATCGGCGAGCGTCGCGGCGTGGCCCTCGTAGGGCACGGTGACGACGACGATCTCCGCCTGCGCGACGGCGTCCGCGTTCGCCGCGCCGCTGATCTCGCCAAGCCCCTCACGTCCCTCGAGGCTCGCGCGCAGCTCGGCGGCGATGCTCTCGCCGCGGGCGGCGTCGCGGCTGCCAATCACAACGTCGCGGCCGGCGAGGGCGAAGCGCACGGCGAGGCCGCGGCCCTCGGGCCCCGTGCCGCCGATCAAAGCGATGGTGCGAGACATCGGCAGTCCTCGATTCCTCGGTTGTCGGCCGTCGACGGTTGCCCGCCGGGTCGGCGCGAGGAGCCCGGTGCAACCCCGCCGCCTGTCCGTACAATGAGCCGCGCGAAGCCTACCGGCGGGCGGCGGCGGGCAGCAACCGGCCGCATCCGCGAGACGGGGAGCAGCGGCGATGAGCCACCAGGCAGCCGCCGCGGGCGGGGCGGCGCGCGCCCTCGCGCTGCGCGCGACCTCGCCTCGCCACCCGGCGCGCCGCCGCGCCGCGCCGCTGCGCTCGCTGGACAACGTGACGATCGAGGCCGGCGCGGGCGAGTTCGTCTCGCTGGTCGGGCCGAGCGGCTGCGGCAAGACGACGTTGCTGCGGATTGCTGCGGGCCTGCTGACGCCCTCAAGCGGCCTGGTGCAGGTGCTGGGCGAGGATCCGGGCCGGCGACGAGGCGCGCCCGCGGGGGGGCGGGCCCCGCCGGCGCGGGGCGCGCGGCCGGGGCGCACGGGGGGGGGAAAGGGCGCGCGGCGGCCCGCGCGGGCCGGGGGGGGCGCCCCCCGCGCCGACGTGCTCGCGCAGCTCGGTCGGGTCGGGATTCGCGCCTTCGCGGACTTCCACCCGCGCGAACTCTCGGGAGGCATGCGCCAGCGCGTTGCCCTCGCGCGGGCCCTGGCGCACGAGCCGCGGCTGCTGCTGATGGACGAGCCGTTCGGCGCGCTCGACGAGCTCTCTCGCGAGGAGCTGCGGCGTGAGCTGCTGCGCATCTGGGAGCGCGAGCGCATCTCCGTGCTGTTCGTGACGCACTCGATCCGCGAGGCGGTGCTGCTCTCCGACCGCGTGGTCGTGATGAGCCCCGGGCCCGGCCGCGTCGTCGCCAACCTGCCGATCGAGCTGCCACGGCCGCGCGCCGAGGGTATCGAGGAGACGCCGCCGTTCGCGGCGCACGTCGCGCGCGTCCGCGCCGCGCTCGAGGGCGGCGCCTGATGCGCCCCGCGACCGCCACGGACGTCGCGGACCTGCTCGACGGCATCCCCGGCGAGGCCGCCGCCGAGGCCGGCGCGGGTGTCTCGCTGCGACGGCTCCCTCCGCAACGCGAGGCCTCGCGCGACCAGGCCGACCTGCTGGACGCGACGCTCTACGTCGCGCAGCCGCCCCCGGCGCGAGGCTGGGCGCTGCCCTCGCGCCGCGAGCTGCTGCTGACGGGCGCGCCGCCGCTCGCCGCCGCGCTGCTGCTGGTGCTGGTCTGGGAGCTCTGGATCCGCGTCCGCGAGGTGCCGATCTACCTCGCGCCCGCGCCGTCGCGGGTGATCGAGACGCTGAGCGAGAACCCCTCGCGCTTCATCGAGGCGGGTAGCGTCTCAGCGCAGCACGCGCTCGGCGGGCTCCTGCTCGGCGCGGGCAGCGCCTTCCTGTTGGGCGTGCTGATGGCGCACTCGCGCATCATCGAGCGCTCGATCTACCCGTTCGCGATCCTCGTCAAGGTGACCCCGATCGTCGCGGTGGCGCCGCTGATCGTGATCTGGTTCGGCTTCGGCGTGTGGCCGAAGTTCATCGTCGCCGCGCTGATCACCTTCTTCCCGATGCTGGTGAACACGATCACCGGCCTGCGAACGATCGATGCGGCCACGCACGATTTCTTCCTCGCGCTCGGCGCCTCGCGCTGGCAGGTGCTGTGGCGGCTGCGGCTGCCCTCCTCGCTGCCCTACCTCTTCGCCGGGCTCAGGATCTCGATCCCGCTGGCGCTGATCGGGGCCGTGATCGCCGAGTGGATCCGGGCGGACTCCGGCGTCGGACAGATGATCGTGATCGCGCACGGGGACTTCGACACGCCGACCCTGTTCGGCGCGATCATCGTGCTCGCCGTGATCGGCGTCGCGTTCACCGCCGCGCTCGCCCTGCTCGAACGGCGGCTGCTCTTCTGGCACGACTCCTCGGCGGGACCGTAAGGCCGCCAGCCCCGATGCTGGCGAGCGCGAGACCGGCCGAGGGAAGGCGCGACGGATGAAGCGAGCGACGACGAGGGGCCTGCTCCCGCGCGCCCGCGTGGCGGCGGCGCTGCTCGCGCTGCTCCTGCTCGGCGGGCTCCTTGCCGCGGCCTGCGGCGACGACGAGGGCGAAACCGAGCTGCGCGAGGTCACGTTCATGGCCGGCTTCCGGCCTCAGGCGACGCTGCCCTTCACCGCCGTCTACGTCGCGGACGCGCAGGGCTACTTCGCCGAGGAGGGCCTCGCCGTCACGATCCAGCACTCCACGCAGGGCGAGCACCTGCAGCTGCTCCTCGCCGGCGACGTCGACTTCACGACCGGCACCGCCGCGCAGCTGATGCGGCGCCGCGCGGCCGAGACCCCGGTGCGCGCGGTCGCGCTGTTCGGGCAGCGCGGCGACCAGGGCTTCGTCGCGCACGCCGGCTCCGGCATCGACAGCCCCGCCGACTTCGCCGGCCGCAGCGTCGGCTTCAAGGCCGGCGTCGTGCCGGCCGAGCTGCTCGCCCTGCTCGCAACGGCGGGCCTCGAGGCGGACGACGTCAACCTGATCGGCGTGCCCTTCGACGAGCGCGTCTTCATCGAGGGCGGCGTGGATGTCTTCCCCGTCTTCCTCAGCAACGAGCCCAACCGCATCCGCAACGCCGGCTTCGAGATCAACGTCTTCGACCCAACCGACCACGGCGTCGCCACGCTCGGCCTGACGATCCTCACGCACGAGGACACGATCGCCGAGGATCGCGAGCTCGTGCAGGCGTTCGTGCGCGCCGCGATGCGCGGCGCCAACTACGCCGCGGCGAATATCGAGCACGCGATCGAGATCGTGCTCACCCACGCCGAGGGCGCGGACGCCTCACACCAGCGCTATCTGCTGGAGACCGACCTGCGCAACGCGCAGCGCGCCAACGGCATGGGCCGCGCCACCCTCGACCAGTGGGAGGCGCTGCAGGGCGTCCTGCTCGAGTTCGACCCGGCCTTCGAGAGCCCCGTCGATGTGTCGACGGTCTTCGACGGCTCGTTCGTGGACGCGATCTACAACGACGACGGCACCATCAAGTGACTCAGCGGTGACGGCGCGCGAGCCCGAGGCGCCGCCGGGCATCGAGGAGATCCGGCGTGCCGCCGAGGCGCTCGCTGGCCTACTGCCGCTGCCCACGCCGCTGATCTACTCGCCCGCGCTGTCCGAACGCCTCGATGCGCACGTCTCGCTCAAGCTCGAGTTCGCCAACCCGATCGGCGCGTTCAAGATCCGCGGCGGCGTCTTCCTCGCCGGCGAGCTCGCCGCGGAGCTGCGCTCGACGGGCCTCGTGACAGCCTCGACGGGCAACCACGGTCAGTCGATCGCCTACGCCGCCGGGCTGCACGGCCTGCGCGCGGTGGTCTTCGTCCCGGAGGGGGCGAACCCCGACAAGGTCGCCTCGATGCGCCGGCTCGGCGCGGAGGTGCGCGAGCAGGGCGCGCGCTTCGACGCCGCCAACGCCGCGGCGCTCGAGTTCGCCGCCGAACACGCGATGCGTTATGTCGCGGTCGACGAGCCCCTGCTGCTCCCGGGCGTGGCGACCGGCGCGCTCGAGGTGCTCGACCCGGACGGCGGACAGCAGCCGGACACGGAGCTGGCCATCGTCCCGCTCGGCGCGGGCTCCGGCGCCTGCGGCTGGGTGCTGACGCGCGAAGGTCTCGGCGCGGCCTGCGAGGTCTGGGCCGTCCAGTCGGCGCGGGCGCCGGCCGGGCACGACTCGTGGCGCGAGGGCCGCATCGTCGAGCGCCCGGACGAGACGATGGCGGAGGGCGTGGCGACGGGCATCGGCTTCGAGGGCGCGCAGGCGATCTTGCGGGATCGCCTCGACGACTTCCTGCTGGTGGAGGACGAGACGATCGCGGCCGCAGTCGTAGAGCTGCTGGAGCAGGCGCACCTGCTCGTCGAGCCGGCGGGCGCGACCCCACTGGCCGCGGCGAACCAGGCGCGCGAGCGACTGGCGGGCCGCCGCGTGGTGTTGGTCCTGAGCGGGGCGAACATCACCCTCGCGCAGCTGCGCGGATTCCTCGCCGCGACCTGATCGGGAGCGTCGAACCGGGCGAGGCCGGCGACGGGCTGCTAGCGCCAGATTGAGATGCGTCCGCTGGCGCGCTCGACATCGTCGAACAGGATCTCGAACGTCCAGCGCCCCGCCTGCAGGCCGTCCTCGAACGGCAGGCCGACCCACCAGGTCCCGCTCTCACCGCCGAGCCAGGGAACCGGCGGCGACTCGTAGGCGAGTTCGCCGTCGCGGAAGACACGCCAGCTCAGGTGCTCCGCCGTCGAGGCGCCCTGGTACTCGAAGAACGCCAGCAGCTGGGGCGAGCCCACCTCGGGCGGCTCGGCCTTGCCGGGCTCGATCCGGCTCATCGTCGAGCCGAAGCGCAACTGGCCAACCCACGGCGTGGGCGTCCACACGCCGACGTAGGCGCGGCCCGAGGCGCGCAACTGGCCGTCGACCCACACCTCGAGGGTCCATCTGCCGTCCGGAATGCCGGAACGGTTGGGCGAGGAGAGCCGGTCCGATACCACGGCGAAGGGGCCCTTCGTCCAGCGGTAGGTGGAAGAGAGATGGTCCTGGAAGGAGTCGTAGTAGTACCAGAACTCCTGAACGATCGCGCCGTTCGGGATGCCCTGCGCGACGAACTCATACTGCAGCTCGCGCGTCCGCCAGGAGAAGATCCGGCCGTAGTCGAAGAGGTTGCGCTCGCCGTCCTCCTCGATCACCTCGGCCGCGAACTGCGGCGCGCCGATCACGATGCCGTCTTCGGGAGCGGCCAGCGAGGTGCCCGGCACGCCGCCGGGGTGCGAGAGCGGCGGCAGGTAGGGCGTGTCCTCGCGTGCCTGGCGCGCCGCCTCGATCACCGTTGCGGCCAGCTCCAGCGGGCGCACGTGAACGATCGGCACGGTAGCGTCGTAGTTGGATTGCGCGGCGATGCCGATCAGCTCGCCGGAGCTGTTATAGACGGCCGCGCCGCCGTAGCCGTGCGGCAGCAACGCGTCCGTCTTCAGCCAGGCGCGATCGCCGAGCGCTGAATCGCCGCGCCGGCCCGAGAGCGTGGCCTCGGTAACCGTGACCGCCTGCGGCGTGTCGGCGCCCGAAGGGTGCAGCCCCGGGTGCCCGAGGATGAGCAGCGAATCGCCGTTCGTGAGGGTGTTCGAGTCGCCGATCCCGGCCGCCGGCAGCACGAGCAGCGCTCCGCCCGTGTCGCCGGAACCGTTGCCCGCGTCCTCGCTCGCGACGGCAGCGGGTGGCTTGCCGATCTCGTCAAGCAGGCCCACGACTCGCAGCACCGCGAGCTCCGAGCCTGGATCGAGCGCCGCGAGGACGGCGCGGTAGGCGATCACCGGCTCTTCGCCGGGGATCGGACTGACGGCGATGGCTATCTCCGAGTAGCGCCTCGTGCCGTCCGCCTCGAAGGGGTCGACAACGTGGGAGCTGGTCAGGATCAGCCCGTGAGCAACATCGATCACTACGCCGCTGCCATCGCGAACGATCGGCGGGCTCCGATCCGGATCGGTGACCAGCACCTGCACGACACTGCGCGCCAGCCTGGTGCGGAACTCGTCCGGGTCCGGGTTCGCGTCCTGGGCGGCGTCCACCGCGCCACCGTCGCTCTGTTGCTCGGCGGCAGCGATGGCGGCCTGCTCCTCATCGGCGACGGGCCGCAGCTCCATCGGGAGGAGCAGCAGCGCTGGCGTCGAGTCGGGTGTCGGCGCGGCGTCGGCCGCCGGTGTGGCAGCGGGCGCGACGGGGGTGATGACGGCTCCGGCAGCAGTTGTGGGGACGGGCGCGGGCGCAGCGGGTGTGGGTTCTTCGCCCGGGATCAGATCGGCCGCCCGCTCGCAGCCGATGGCCGCGACGGCAACCGCCAGCAGAGCGAAACACAGCAACGTCCGACGAAGCACCAAAGCCCCCCCAGGCGCTTGTCTCGCCTCCGCGCACGGCGGCCGGACGCTCCAAACCTACCGCGCTGCCGGGTACATGTCATCCCTACAGCGTTCACGGCGCGGTTGGAAGCGGCGGTTGTCGTACACTCCTCGTGCAGCGGGGAGGCCCGTTTCGTGCAGTGGCTGGACCGGATGCGGCCCCCGTCGGTGGCCGTCGTAGACCTCCAGGGGATGATCGGACCGGCGGTCCGTCCAATGGACTTCGCGCGCCTGCTCGCGCGGCTGCGCGAGGACCAATCGGTACGCGCCGTCGTCCTCAACATCGACTCGCCCGGCGGCACGGCGGTGGGCTCGGAGATGATCGCGCGCGCCGTCAGGCGGTTGCGCGAGGAGAAGCCGACCGTCGCCTTCATCGGCGGGATCGGCGCCTCCGGCGGCTACATGATCGCCGCGTCCTGTGAGCGGATCGTCGCCTTGCCGTCGGCGATCGTCGGCGCGATCGGCGTGATCTCCTATCGGCCGATCGTGTACGAGGCGCTCGATCGCCTCGGCGTGCAGATGCACGTCGGCAAGTCCGGCCGCCTCAAGGACATGCTCTCCCCCTTCCGCGAGCCGACCGAGGAAGAGCGCGAGAAGGAGCAGCGCCTGCTCGACACGCTCTACGAGTTGTTCGTCGAGGGCGTCGCGAGCGATCGCGGCCTCGAACCGGAGCGCGTGCGCGAGCTCGCCACCGGCGAGGTCTACGCCGCCGCAGACGCGATCGAGCGCGAGTTGATCGACGCCACCGGCGACCTCGACGACGTGATCGACTGGGCGGCGGATCAGGCGCAGACGCCGCGGCGCGTACGCCTCGTGCGCCCCCGCAAGGGGCTGCGCGGGCTGCTGCTCGGCCGCGCCTCGGCGGCGCTGGTCGCCGGCCTGCTCACGGAGTTGGACTCCTCGTTGCCGTCGGGAGGCGGCTACGCGCTCTACACGGGCGGCCGGCCGTGATCATTCCGTTCGACGGCAAGACCCCGCAGATCGCTGACAGCGCCTGGCTCGCGCCAGGCGCGACGATCATCGGCGACGTCGTGATCGGCGAGCGCAGCTCTGTCTGGCCGGGCGCGGTGATCCGTGGCGACTACGCGCCGATCCGCATCGGCGCGGACGTGAGCGTGCAGGACAACGTCGTCATCCACAACGACGAGCCGCTGACGATCGGCGACGACGTCACGATCGGCCACGCCGTCGTCATTCACTGCAAGGAGATCGGCGACGGAGTGCTGGTCGGCAACAACTCCACCGTGATGCCCGGCGCGGTGGTCGGAGCGAACTCGATCGTCGGCGCCGGCGCACTGGTGCCCCCGCGGATGGAGACGCCTCCCTACTCGCTCGTGCTCGGCGTGCCGGGCAAGGTGCGGGAGGCCGCGCCGGACCGCATCGAGCGCCTCAAGCGCGAGTCCGAAGGCCCGATGCCCTACTCCGAGAATGCGGCGCGCTACCGCGCCGAGGGCATCGAGGATCGCACTGTCTGGACCCCTCCGGCGGACGCTCCAGAACACACAGTCACTTAACGCTCCGGTTATGGCGCGCGGCCGTACGGTGGATCTGCGGCGCGCACAATTCGCAGCCGCTGTCCTCCCGGCACGCCACGGAGGTGCAAGATGCGGCGAAGCACCTGGACCAACGCCATCGCAATGGCCGTCGTCATCATCGCCTCGATGACGCTCGGCGGCCTGCTGGCCGTCAACGTCGCGGGCGAACGCGAGGGCGTAGCGCCCGCGAGCAGCGTCGCCGTGGCGACCGCCACTCCCGCGGACCGATTCGCGCCGGCGGCCACCGCGCCGCCCATACCGGCAGCGCGCCCCGCGGCCACCTCGCCAGCGACCGCCGTGACGCCAGCCGCCACCCCGGCCGCAACTCCGACGGCGACCGCATCGCCCAGCGCGACCCCCGAGGCCGCCGCGACGCCGACCCTGACCGGGGAAGCGACGGCGGCGCTGCCCGGCCTGCCGGACCTCGTCGAACAGGTCATGCCGTCGATCGTGCGGATTCGCGTCGGCAGCTCGGGCACGGGAAGCGGCATCGTGATCGACCGTGACGGGCACATCCTGACGAACCGCCACGTGATCGAGGACGCCACGAGCATCGTCGTCGAGCTGCGCGACGGCACGACAGCGACGGCGGAAGTGATGGGCGCCGACGCCGGGAATGATCTGGCGGTGATTCGCGCCGACCTGCCCGTCGAATCCCTCACCGCGGCCGCATTCGGGGATTCCGGCGCGGTCCGCGTCGGCGAGCCGGTGTTCGCGATCGGCAACCCCTTCGGGCTCGGCTTCACCGTCACCTCGGGGATCATCAGCGGCCTTGGGCGGGAGTCCGACGGCGAACCGGGCGGGCACAGGATCCGCGGCGTGCTGCAGACCGACGCCGCCGTGAACCCCGGCAACTCGGGCGGTCCGCTCTTCAACGGCCGCGGCCAGGTGATCGGCATCAACACGGCGCTCGAGAACCCCTACGGCCAGCGGGTGTTCGTCGGCGTCGGCTACGCGGTGCCCTCGAACACGGCGCTGCGCTTCATCCCCGCGCTGATCGCGGGCGAGGAGATCGAGCACCCGCAGCTCGGCATCGCCGGAGTCGGGCTGGACGTGATCAGCGCCGAGGATGCCGGCCTCGACATCGAGCGAGGCGTCTACATCACCCACGTCGTGCCGGACAGGGCGGCCGACGCCGCCGGCCTGGTCGCGGCCTCGGAGGATGACGGCTCCGGCCTCGATCGAGGCGGCGACGTGATCACCGCGATCGACGGCGTCGCGGCGAACGACGTGCAGGAGCTCGCCCGGATCATCGACAGCCACGACGTGGGCGACACGGTCTCGCTGACCGTGGTCCGCGCCGGCGAATCGATCACGGTCGAGGCGGTACTGCGCGCCTGGATCACGAGCTGAGCTGACGCCCTCGAGGGACTCAGGACGCGGGCGGCAACTCCAACGGACGCCCCGCGACCAGCAGCCAGGCGCGACCGGCCGCGGCGGCGACGCGCTGGTTCACGCGGCCCAGCAGATCGCGATAGTGGCGGCCCAGCGGGTACTCCGGCACCAGCCCTGCTCCGACCTCGTTCGTGACCACGATCGTCTCGCCCTCGCGCGCGCGTGCGAGCGCGACCAGCCGCTCCGCCTCGCCGCCCAACTCGGCGTCGAGGGCCGCGACCGCCTCGACGGTCGGCGCCTCGCCGAGCTCGAGCAGGCGGTTGCTCACCCACAGCGAGAGACAGTCGAGCAGCACGCACGCTGCGCCGTCCGCCTCCGCGAGCGCACCCACGGGGTCGCGGGGCGCCTCGATCGTGCAAGCGTCCGCCGGACGACCGCGGCGATGCGCCTCGATCCGGGCGACCAGCTCCTGATCGCTCGCGATCATCGTCACGAGGTAGACCAGCGGCCGCCCGGTCTCGCGCGCCAGCTGCTCGGCGAAGCGGCTCTTGCCGGAGCGTGCGCCCCCGGTGACGAAGCTGATCTCACCCACGTCGGCCGGCCGGGAAGCGCAACTCCACTAGGTGAAGAGGAGCGGCTCGAGCCAGCCCTCGGACGAGGCGGCCACGAGCGCGATCAGCGTCGTCGCCTGGGCGATCTCGATCGCCGCGCCGTGGGTGTCGCCCGTCACGCCGTCGAGCATCCTCGCGGCTGCGGCGGAGAGGATCAGCGCGCCCGCGAAGGCGACGAGCGGCAGCATCAGCCCCCCGACGCCGAACAGCGCGGCGGCGGCGGCGAAGGCGATCACGGCGGAGAGCGGGGTGGCCAGCGGCCAGGCGCCCTGGCGCAGCGCGTAACCGAGCCCTCGAGGCCGCGCCGGCGGGAAGAGCACGACGATCGGCGCGACGGACCAGCGCGCGAGCGCCGGCGCGAGCACCAGCCCGGCGGTGCGAACGTCGCCATCAAGGGCGGAGAGCGCGGACCACTGCACGATCAGCACGATCACCAGCGCCATCACGCCCGCCGGGCCGACGTTGCCCGCGCTCATCACGCCGAGGCGTTGCGCGCGATCGCCCTGCAGCGCCATCCCGTCTGCGGTGTCGGCGACGCCGTCGAGGTGCAGGCCGGCGCTGATTACCGCGAGGAAGGCGATCAGCACCGCCGAGACGACGCTCATCGGCAGCAGCTCCGCGAGCAGTGAGTCGATCAGCGTCAGGCAGAGGCCGATCAGCAGCCCGATCGCCGGGTACCAGCCGAGCGCCCGCCCGAAGCTACGGTCGTCCCAGGTCCGCACCGCGCGCAGCCGCAGCGGTGTGATGAACTCGAGGGCGATCAGCGCCGCCGCGAGTTGTGCGCGCAGTTCCGCGAAAGCTCCCATCACTCTCTCCTGACCTACCCGGCTCCTCAGCCTTGCTGCGGGGCGTCCGAAACCCCAGCCTCGCCGAAGGTCGCCATCTCGTCGAGCACACGGCAGGCGGCGACGCAGAGCGAGATCCCGAGCGCGGCGCCGCTCCCCTCACCAAGTCGCATCCCGAGGTCGAGCAGCGGCTCGGCCTCGAGCGCCTCGAGCGCCGCCGCGTGCCCGGGCTCGGGCGAGCGGTGCGAGGCGACGATGTAGTCTCGCACGCCGGGCGCGATCGTCGCAGCGACCAGCGCGGCTGCGCCCGAGATCAGGCCGTCCATCACGGCCGGGATCCGCGCCACCGCCGCCCCGAGGTAGACCCCGGCCAGCACGCCGATCTCGTGCCCTCCGAGCGCCGCGAGCAGTGCGACGCCGTCCCCACGGTCGGGCCGGTTTACCGCGAGCGCGGCCTCGATGGCGCCGATCTTCGCGCGCAGGGCCGCGCCCTCGACGCCGCTGCCGCGCCCGGTGACGGCCTCCGGCGGCCGTCCGGTCGCCGCCGCGATCAGCGCGGCTGCGGCCGTACTGTTGCCGATGCCCATCTCGCCGCAGCCGACGATGTCGAGTCCCGGCCCCGCGCGTTCCTCCTCGACCAGCGCGATGCCCGCGACGATCGCGCGCTCGGCGGTCTCCCGGCTCATCGCCGGGCCCTCGGTGATGTCGCCGCTGCCGCGCGGCAGGTCGAGGCGTGCGAGTTGCGCGCCGCCGGAACGCCCGGACGGCGGGTCGAGGGGAGACAGCACGCCGGCGTCGACGACGCGCACGCGCGCCCCGGCGTGGTCGGCGAGCACGTTGATCGCCGCGCCGCCGGCGAGGAAGTTCGCGACCATCTGCGCCGTCACCTCGGGCGGATAGGCGGAGACGCCTCGCGCGGCCACGCCGTGGTCGGCGGCGGCCACCACCACCAACCGCTGCTCCAGCCGCGGGCGCGCGCAGCCGCGCATCCCGGCGATGCGCACGGCGAGCTCCTCGAGCCGTCCGAGCGCGCCCGGCGGCTTCGTGAGCCGGTCCTGGCGGGAGCGCGCCTCGGCTGCGGCCGTGGCGGCGGGGGGCGCGATCGCGGCCGCAGCGGCGGCGATCACCTCGGCTGGGTTCGCTCGGGACGGCATTGGCTCTCCAGAACGGACACCGCCGGACCGCGGACGCCCCGGCGCAGTATGCCGTCCCGGCCTCGCAGAGGGCTATCGCGTTCGATTATGACGACTGACTTGTGCGAAATCGCACGATTTTCGCCGGATCTTGCCGGTTTTCGATTGTGAAATGCTTGACAAACGAGGAACGGGCCGTATGATCCGCGCGTCACAAACCAAGACAAATGGTTTGTGACGGGGCGCGTTGGCTCTCAGCCGCCATGTGCCCTGCCGAATTCCCGCAGCTGCGGGGACCGGGGGAACCACCACTTGGGGTGAACCCTCAGCACGGAGCGAACTCCTTGCGAGGGCGGGTCAACTGGATCGACCCGAACCCGTCAGCTAACCCCGGAGGCAAGGCGATCCAGTCTCGGCCGGAGGAATTCCGGCAGGCGCCCGCCGCTGCATGGCACGCAGCGCCGGGCCGAGGCAGGGGCTGGACATGATCACGACTGCGCCTCCCAAGCAGTGCCCACGCTGCAGCGGCCTGATGATCACCGAGGACGACTGGTACGGGAAGTTCGCAAGCTGCATCGCTTGCGGCCACGTCCACGAGACCGAGGTTGCCGATCCTCAGGAGCTGCTCGAGGAAGAGCGGCTGGCCGCGGGCAAGCAGCGCCGCCGGCAGCCGTCTCACGGCAAGCTGCGACTCTAGGCACTCCGAGGACTCAGAGCCTCACGCACTCTCACCGGCTCCGCGCGGGCCGGTGAGTCTTCGCGTCGTTCGCGGCTAGCCGACCGCCGCCACCTGACTGTGGTGCAGCAGCCAGTGCTCGTACGAGTCCTGCAGCGCCAGCCATGACGCCTCGACGACGTCCGTGGAGGCGCCCACCGTGCGCCAGATGCGGACGCCGTCCGTCGACTCGATCAGCACGCGCACGGCGGCGTCGGCGCCGCCGTCGGGGTTGATGATCCGCACCTTGTAGTCCACGAGGTGCACGCGCTCGAGGTCCGGGAACGACTCCAGCAGTGCGCGCCGCACCGCCGCGTCGAGGGCGGAGACCGGCCCGTTGCCGGTCGCGGCGGTCTGGCTCAGCATCTCCCCTACCCGCACCTTCACCATCGCCTCGGCCAGCATCGCGTTCTCGCCCTCGCCCCGCTCGTGGTGGCGGCGCTCGACGACGAGGAAGTCCTCGAGGCTGAAGGGCGCGCGGTAGCCGCCGACCGCGCGGCGCACCAGCAGCTCGAACGAAGCCTCGGCGGATTCGTACTGGAAGCCTTTCGCCTCCTGCTCCTTCACCTGCTCCGCGAGGTCGCGCGCCTGCGCGTCGCTGAGCTCGATGTCGACGCTGTCCTCCGCCAGCTTGGCGACGATGTTGCGCCGTCCCGACAGCTCGGAGACGAGCACCCGCTCGATGTTGCCGACCGCGCCGGGATCGACGTGAGTGTAGGAACCGGCGGACTTCGTGATCGCGGCGACGTGCAGCCCGGCCTTGTGCGCGAACGCGCTGGTCCCGACGTAAGGCTGCTGCGGGTTCGGCGCCAAGTTCGCCAGCTCCGAGGCGAAGTGCGAGAGGTCCGTCAGCCGCTCGAGCTGCTCGTCGCTCACCACATCCAGGCCGAGCTTGAGCTTCAGGTTGGCGATCACGGAGATGATGTTCGCGTTGCCGCAGCGCTCGCCCCAGCCGTTGAGGCAGGCCTGCACCTGAGTCGCGCCCGCCTGCACCGCGAGCAGCGTGTTCGCGACCGCGAGGTCGGCGTCGTTATGGACGTGAATGCCGATCGCGCAGTCCACGGCGCGCAGCGCCTCGCCGACGCCCTCGACGATCGCCGAGGGCATCGAGCCGCCGTTGGTGTCGCAGAGCGTCACGGTGCCGGCGCCCGCGCCGGCGGCCGCGCGCAGCGTGGCGATCGCGTAGCGCGGATCGTCCGCGTAGCCGTCGAAGAAGTGCTCGGCGTCGAAGACCACCTCGCGGCCCTGCTCGACCAGCAGGCGCACCGAGTCCGCGATCATTGCGAGGTTCTCCTCCTCGGTGGTCTCGAGGACCTCGCGCACCTGCGCCGCGGACGACTTGCCGACGAGCGTGACGGCGGGCGTCTCGCATTCCAGCACGGCGAGCAGCGCCGGGTCGCCGACCGCATCGCCGCCGGCCCGCCGCGTCGAGCCGAAGGCGACGAGTTTCGCGTTCCGCAGCGGCTGCTCGCGCATGCGCTCGAAGAACTCGGCGTCCTTGGGGTTGGAGCCGGGGTAGCCGCCCTCGACGTAGTCGACGCCGATCTCGTCGAGCCGCCGGGCGATCGCGATCTTGTCCTCGACGGAGAGGGAGAGGCCCTCCATGCCGAGGCCGTCGCGGAGCGTGGTGTCGTAGAGCCGTACGCCCTGTGGCGCCGCCGGGGAGCTGCTCATGGTCTTTCGCCGTTCTGTGCTGTCGCGCTCATCGATCATCGGGCGTGCGGAAGCTATCTCGCAGGCCGTGAGCGCCGTGGAGTGGTGGGATGCGCTAGCCGCGCGCGATGATCGACGCCGCCGGCCTCGATGGCCGGACGGCGCGCCTCGCCTTCCTGCGTGCAGTCGCAGCGTGCGTCATGGCGATCATTGTATGCGGCGGCAGCGGGAGGGGCCAGACGAGGGGCGGCGGGTGCGACGTAGCACGTGTTGATTACGCCGAACGCGGCTAGCATCGTGCCCGTGCTGGTGTTCATCGACGAATCTGGCGACGCGGGTCGTGCGGTCGGGCAGGGCTCGAGCCCCCTCCTGGTCCTCGCCGTCGTCACGTTCGAGGACCGCAATGAGGCGGCGGAGTGTGACAGAGCCATCGACGATCTGGCGCAAGATCTTGGCCGAGGATCCCAGGAGTTCAGGTTCTCCAAGGACTCGCACCAGACAAGGCGGCGCTTCCTGGACGCGGTGAGCCCGTTCCGTTTCACGTTCCACGCTTTCGTGTTCGACAAGCGCGGGCACTGGCCTCGCGATGAGGATGTCGGCCGTTCCCTCTATGTCTGGGCCTGCGGAACGGCGCTCAAGAACGCATCGGCAGCATGGTCCGATGCCGTCGTTGTTCTCGACTCGATGGGTGATCGAAGGTTCCAGCGGGAGCTGCGCCGCCGCCTGGAGCGTGAAGTCAAGGCGCTCCGCGGGCCCGGCGCAATCCGGCGGGTGACTTCCCGCCGGTCTCACTCGGAGAGGCTGCTCCAGCTCGCCGACTACGTTGCGGGCATCGTTAGTCGGCAGCGCCTCCAAAGGAAGTGGGGCAACCAGTACTTCGCAACCATCCGGCGACGCGGAACCCTGATCCTCTGGCGCTGACGACAAAGAAACGCCCCCACTCGCGCGGGGGCGTTTGCGCGGATCCTATCCCCGAGGGGAATGCCTCGCCATCCGGCAGCCAGTTCGGATCTCCGCGACTTCCACACTCGATCTTTGTAGCGTCCCGGATGGTTGTCAAGTGGACGGTGGCTACCCAGCAAGCCGCTCCAGCACCGCCTCCGCCATCTCGCGTGTGCCGAGGGCGGCCTCGCCGTCCCCGGCGATGTCCGCGGTGCGCAGTCCGTCGCCGATCGCCGCGGCGACCGCGGCTTCCAGCGCCTGCGCCTCCGCCTCGAGGCCGCACGAGTGGCGCAGCAGCAGCGCCGTGCAGAGGAACATCGCCAGCGGGTTCGCGACGCCCTGGCCGGCGATGTCCGGCGCGCTGCCGTGAATCGGCTCGTAGAGCCCGCGCCCGCGGCCGTCCTCTCGCACCTCGCCGAGCGAGGCCGAGGGCAGCATCCCTAGCGACCCCGCGAGCATCGAGGCCTCGTCCGTCAGGATGTCGCCGAAGAGGTTGCTGGTGATCACCACGTCGAAGTCCGCGGGCCGGCGGATCAGGTGCATCGCCGCCGCGTCGACGAGCACGTGCTCCAGCTCGACGTCGGGGTACTCGGGTCGCACCTCCTCGACCACCTCGCGCCAGAGCCGCGAGGTCTCGAGGATGTTCGCCTTGTCCACGCTCGTCACGCGGCCGCGCCGCCCTCGCGCCAGCTGGAAGCCAAGGTGCGCGACGCGTGCGATCTCGTCCTCGTTGTAGGTCATCGAGTCGACCGCGGCGCGGCGGCCGTCGATCGTGCGCCGCTCCTGCGGCCGGCCGAAGTAGATGCCGCTCGTCAGCTCGCGGATCACGAGGATGTCGACGCCGCGCAGCACCTCCGGCTTGAGCGTCGAGCTGTCGATCAGCGCCGGGTCGACCGTGACCGGGCGCAGGTTCGCCCAGAGGCCGAGCGAGGAGCGCAGCGCCAGCAGGCCCTGCTCCGGGCGCACGCTGGCGCGGGGGTCGTCCCATTTCGGGCCGCCCACGGCGCCCCAGAGCACCGCGTCGGCGCGCTCGGCCGCCTCGATCGTCTCGGGCAGGATGGCGCTGCCGTGCGCGTCGATACAGGCGCCGCCGACCAGCTCCTCGCTGGTGCGGAAGTCGTGGCCGAAGCGCGCGCCGATCGCTTCGAGGGCGCGCACGCCCTCGGCCGTCACCTCCGGCCCGATGCCGTCGCCCGGCAGCATGAGGATGTCGAACTCGGCCACGCTGGCCTCCTTGCGCGCGGGCGGAGTGTAGCGCGGGGCGGGCTAGCGTCTATCGCGCCGCGCCTCCGCGCCCGCCCGCGCCGCGATACGGCGCACGCCCGCACGCGGATCGGGTTGGCCATCGAGGTCGACGCCGAAACGGACCTCCCAGACCGGTAGCGCTTCAACGTAGAACGTGGCGCGGCGGCGCATGTCGGGGTCGCCGCTCGCCGGACCGCCGTACCCGGCGATCACCTGCTCGGCGAAGGTGCGCGGGCACTCGGCGATCAGCGCCGCGAAGTCGTACGCGGGATCGGCGATCCGTGCTTCGGCCCAGTCGATCACACCCGCCAGCCCTCCAGCCCTGCCGGCCAGCAGGTGGCTGCACGCCAGATCGCCGTGCACGAGCACGCGCGGCGCGATCCTCGACCCGCCACCCCCGATGAACGCGGCGAAGCGCTGCTCAAGCCACGTCCGGCCGCGCGGCCCGAGGCGCGGCAGGGACGCCTCGACCATCGGGCGGTACAGCTCCTCGCCGAGGTCGATCTCGGGAACGCCGAGCGCGCGCGGCTCCTCGACGGGCACGGCGTGCAGCGCCGTCAGCATCGCGGCCACCTCGCGCGCGAGCGCCGCCCGCGCCGCGCGGCCCAGGGCGCCGACCGTCACGCCCTCGATGTGGTCGTACGCGACGGCCGCGAGCCGCCCGTCGTCGCCGAGGATTGCCTCGGAGTTGGCGGGCGTGGGGATGCCCCGGCCCGCAAGCATGGCGTGCAGCGCGGGCTCCCGCGCGTAGCCCGCCTCGGCGCTCCCGGCATAGGCTCGGGGATTGAGCACGCGGACGGTGCGCTCGCCGAGGCGGTAGGCGGTCGCGCCCCACCCCTCGCCAATGACGCGCGCGCTCGCGGGATCGGCGCCGGGAACGGCGCGGGCGAGGACGGCGGCGTGGTCGGGCGTGGTCAGTCCGCCGCCACCGTGGGCAGCAGCGGCGATCGGGCCTCCTCGAAGCGCTCGACGTCGGCCTCGTACTCGAGCGTCATCCCGATATCGTCGAGGCCGCGCAGCAGACGGTACTTGCGGAAGGCGTCGATCTCGAAGCTGCGCTCCCACCCGGGTCCGGCGCGCACCGTCTGCGATTCGAGGTCCACCTCGATCTCCGCATCCGGCGTCTCCTCGGCGCGCGCCATCAGCCAGTCGACGTCCTCCTGCGCCAGCTCGACCGTGAGGACGCCGCCCTGGAAGCAGTTGTTCTTGAAGATGTCGGCGAAGGAGGGCGCGATCAGCGCGCTCACGCCGAGGCCCTGGATCGCCCACACCGCGTGCTCGCGACTGGAGCCGGAGCCGAGGTTCTGCTGCGCGATCAGGATCGGCGCGCCCTCGTACGCCGGGTTGTTGAGCACGAAGTCCGGGTCGGCGCGCCAGGCCTCGAAGGCGAATGGGCCATAGCCCGTGCGCTCGATGCGCTTGAGGTACTTGGCGGGGATGATCTGGTCGGTGTCGACGTTGGCGCGGTTGAGCGGGATCGCCTTCCCGACGACGCGACTGACGGGGTCCATCAGGCCAGCTCCCTCACATCGACGAAGCGGCCGGCGATCGCCGCCGCCGCCGCCATCGGCGGACTCACGAGGTGCGTACGGCCACCCGGTCCCTGCCGGCCCTCGAAGTTGCGGTTGGAGGTGGAGGCGCAGCGCTCGCCCGGCAGCAGGATGTCCGGGTTCATGCCGAGGCACATCGAGCAGCCGGCGTCGCGCCACTCGAAGCCCGCCGCCGTGAAGATCGCGTCGAGGCCCTCCTGCTCCGCCTGCGCCTTCACGAGGCCGGAGCCGGGCACGACCATCGCGTGCACGCTCGAGGCCACCTGCTTGCCCTCGACGATGCTCGCCGCGGCGCGCAGGTCGTCGATGCGCGCGTTCGTGCAGGAGCCGAGGAAGACGCGGTCGATCGCGATCTCGCGGATCGGCGTGCCGGCCTCGAGGTCCATGTACTCCAGCGCGCGCGTCGCCGCCTCGCGGCGGGTGGGCTCCTCGAAGCTCGCGGGGTCCGGCACGACGTCGCCGATCTGCACGCTCTGCCCGGGGTTCGTGCCCCAGGTAACGAACGGTTCGATCGCCGCGCCGTCGAGGACGACCTCGCGGTCGAAGCGCGCGCCCTCGTCGGTCGGCAGGGTGCGCCAGTACTCGACGGCCTGCTCCCAGTCTTCGCCCTGCGGCGCCCGTGGGCGTCCCTTCACGTACTCGAACGTCGTCTCGTCCGGGGCGATCAAGCCGGCGCGCGCGCCGCCCTCGATCGACATGTTGCAGACCGTCATGCGGCCTTCCATCGAGAGGCTGCGAATCACCTCGCCGCGGTACTCGATCACGTAGCCGACGCCGCCGTCGACGCCGATCTCGTTGATGATCGCGAGGATCACGTCCTTCGCCGTGACGCCGGGGCCGAGCTGGCCCGTGACCTCGACCGACATCGTCAGCGGACGCGACTGGCGCAGCGTCTGCGTCGCCAGCACGTGCTCGACCTCGGACGTGCCGATGCCGAAGGCGAGCGCGCCGAAGGCGCCGTGGGTCGAGGTGTGGCTGTCACCGCAGACGATGGTCAGGCCCGGCTGGGTCACGCCCTGCTCCGGCCCGATCACGTGCACGATGCCCTGGCGCGTGTCGAAGATGCCGTAGAGCGGCAGCCCGAACTCGCGACAGTTGTCGGACATCACCTGGATCTGCGTCGCGGAGAGCGGGTCCGGGTTCGGCTGGTCGCGCCCGATCGTCGGCACGTTGTGGTCCACCGTGGCGAGGGTCAGGTCCGGCCGGCGCACCGTGCGGCCGGACAGGCGCAGCCCCTCGAAGGCCTGCGGCGAGGTCACCTCGTGCACGAGGTGCAGGTCGATGTAGAGCAGGTCGGCCTGCGGACCCGCGTCCGCTTCGGCGCCGAGCGCCTCGCGGCGGGCGGCGTCGGCCAGCGGGCTCTCGACGACGTGCGCGTCCCAGATCTTCTCGGACAGCGTGCGCGGCTCGGTCATCCGTGCCCCCGTCTCATGCAGCGCCGCCCATTGTACGAGCCAACGCTTGACTGCCGCAGCGCACTCCCTCCGGTCCCCTCTCCCCGAGGGAGAGGGTCAGGGTGAGGGCGCCTCCGACGCCACGTTGCGCCTATCGGGGCTCTCGAGGCAGGCGGTAGGCCTCCCCCTCACCCCCGCCCTCTCCCCAGGGAGAGGGGGCCGGATTCTCAGCCCGTGGCGGCCGCGGCCTGCGGCGCGGTCGTGTTGAGGTAGCGGTTGAGCGCGTGCATGTAGGCGCGCGCCGAGGCCACGAGGATGTCCGTGTCGGCGGCGCGGCCGGTGTAGGTGCGGCCCGACGCCTCGATGCGGATCGTGACCTCGCCGACGGCATCGATGCCCTCGGTCACGGACTTCACGCTGAACTCCGTGAGCTCGTTCTCGACGTTCATCACGCGGTTGATCGCCTGGTAGATCGCGTCGACCGGGCCGGTGCCGATCGCGGCGTCCTGCTGCAGCTCGCCCTCGGGGTCCAGCAGCCGCACCGTCGCGGTCGGGGAGGAGTGGTCGCCCGCCGAAACCTGCACGAGGTCGAGCTGCCACTGCTCCTGGACCTGCACCTGCGCCTGCTCGGAGAGGATCGCCTGCAGGTCGCGGTCGTCCACCTCGTCCTTGCGGTCCGCGACGTCCTTGAACGCGTCGTACACGCGGCCCAGCGCCTCTTCGTCAAGCTCGACGCCGAGGTCGGCGATGCGCGCGCGCAGGCCGTGGCGGCCGGAGACCTTCGTCAGCACGATCGAGTCGCCGACGGGGATGCCGATCGACGCCGGGTCCATGATCTCGTACGTCTCGCGCAGCTTGAGCACGCCGTCCTGGTGGATGCCGGAGGAGTGCCGGAACGCGTTGCGCCCCACCACCGCCTTGTTCGACTGCACGGCCATCCCCGAGACGCGCTCGACGATGCGGCTCGCGCGGTAGAGCTCATCGGTCTTCACGTTGGTGTGGACGTGGCCGAAGTCGCCGCGCGTGCTGATGGCCATGATCACCTCTTCGATCGAGGTGTTCCCGGCGCGCTCGCCGATGCCGTTGATCGCGCCCTCGACCTGGCGGGCGCCGTTGAGCACGCCTGACAGCGAGTTCGCCGTCGCCATGCCGAGGTCGTTGTGGCAGTGCACGGAGATGCGAGCCCGGTCGATGTCCGGGACGTTCTCGCGCACCGCGGCGATGAGTTCGCCGAACTCCTGCGGCAGGGCGTAGCCAACGGTGTCCGGGATGTTGACCGTCGTCGCGCCCTCCTCGATCGCGGCCTGCAGGAGCTGGTACACGAACTCGCGGTCGGAGCGTGTGGCGTCCATGGGCGAGAACTCGACGTCCTCGCAGTAGCTCTTGGCGCGGGCGACGGCGGCGCGCGCCATCTCCATCACGTCCTCGCGGTTCTTGCGCAGCTGGTGCGCCATGTGAATCTCGCTGGCCGAGATGAAGACGTGGATGCGAGGCGTCTCCGCCTGCGAGACGGCGTTCCAGCACGAGTCCACGTCGTCCGGGTGCGCCCGCGCGAGGCCGGCGATCATCGGGCCCCGTACCTCGCGCGCGATCAGCGAGACGGCCTCGAAGTCTCCCGGCGAGGAGAACGGGAAGCCCGCCTCGATGATGTCCACGTTGAGGCGGGCGAGCTGCCGCGCCACCTCGAGTTTGTCCTCGATCGTGAAGCCCACGCCGGCGGATTGCTCGCCGTCGCGGAGCGTGGTGTCGAAGATATAGACCTTGTCGCTCATCGTTCCGTCACTGTCCTCACCCGTGCCGCTGCTGCTCGTGCGGGCGTCCTGTCGTCACGCCCTGCGCTCTCCGGAGCCCTCCCGACCGCTCAGGCGGCGGAGGGCCGGAGAAGCATGAGGCCGCCCGGTAAGGCGAGGGCGGAGCGGACGCCGCCGGCGGACGCGAGGGCGAGGGAGGACATCGTTACTTCTGCTCTCCCAGCCACTTCATCATCGCCCGCACTTCCTTGCCGACCTCCTCGATCGGGTGCTCCGCGTTGAGGCGGCGCAGCGCGAGGAAGCGCGCGCGGCCGGCCTGGTTCTCGGCGATCCACTCGCTCGCGAACTGGCCGCTGCGAATCTCGTCGAGGATCGCGCGCATCCGGTCCTTCACGCTCGCGTCGATCACGCGCGGGCCGCGCGTGTAGTCGCCGTACTCGGCGGTGTCGCTGATCGAGTAGCGCATGTACTCCATGCCGCCCTCGTAGAGCAGGTCGACGATCAGCTTCACCTCGTGGAAGGTCTCGAAGTAGGCGGACTCGGGCTGATAGCCGGCCTCGACGAGCGTCTCGTAGGCGGCCTTGATCAGCGAGGTCAGCCCGCCGCAGAGGATTACCTGCTCGCCGAACAGGTCAGTCTCCGTCTCCTCCAGGAACGTCGTCTGCAGGATCCCGGCGCGCGCGCTGCCGATGCCCTTGCCGTAGGCGAGCGCGAGCTGCAGCGCCGACTCGCTGGCGTCCTGGTGGATCGCGACCAGCGCCGGCACCCCGAGCCCGCTCAGGTACTCGCGGCGCACGAGGTGGCCCGGCCCCTTCGGCGCGATCATCGAGACGTCGACATCGGCCGGGGCGTCGATCTGGTTGAAGTGCACGTTGAAGCCGTGGGCGAACATCAGGGTCTTGCCCTCGGCCATGTGCGGGGCGACGTGATCCTCGTAGACCTGGCGCTGCACCTGGTCCGGGACGAGCATCATCAGCACGTCCGAGTCGCGAGCCACGTCGGCGACGCTGCCGACCGTGAGGCCGTCCCCCTGCGCCTTCTCCCACGAGGGCGAGCCGGGGTAGAGGCCGACGGCGACCGTGAGGCCGGAGTCCTGCAGGTTCAGCGCGTGCGCGTGCCCCTGCGAGCCGTAGCCGATCACGCCAATGCGGCGGTCCTGCAGCAGCCCGAGGTCAGCGTCCTCGTCGTAGAAGATCCTGGCCACGTCTCGTCCTCTCCACACCTGCCCGAGGGCAGGCGTCGCCCGCGATGCGGGTCGCTAGTCGCTCACGTACGGCAGCTCGCCCGCCGGGCGGCGCCCGGAGCTGTGGCGGAAGCGCTGCAGTTCCTCGGACTCCGGGTCGTGCACGGCGGTGGTCTGGTCGCCCCGCAGCATCGCGATCCGGCCCGTGCGGGTCATCTCGAGGATCCCGTACGGCTCGAGGTTCTCGATCAGCGAGTTGAACTGCCGCTCCTCCGCGACGATCTGGATGATCAGGCTGCCCGGCGCGACGTCCACGGCGCGCGCCCGGAAGATATCGACCAGATCGAGCACCTCGCGGCGCTGCTCCGTGGTGCACGCCACCTTGATCAGCGCCAGCTCGCGGATCACCGCGTCCTCGCCGGTCAGGTCGGCCACCTCGATCACGTCGATCAGCTTCGCGAGCTGCTTCTGCACCTGGTCGACGATGCCGTTCTCGCTGGCGACGACGATGGTCATGCGGGAGATGCCCGGCTCCTCGGTGGTGCCGACGGCGAGCGAGTCGATGTTGAAGCCGCGCCGCCGGAACAGCGAGGCGACACGGTTGAGGACGCCGGGGCGGTCCTCGACGAGCGCGACAACGGTGTGCTTTCGCAGCTCGGCGCTCATCGGGCCACCTCGCTCGGGGTCTCGGGCCGGGGCGCCTCGACCGTCTCGGAAAGCGCCGAGCCGGCGGGGACCATCGGCCAGACGTTGCCCTCGGCCTCGACCTGGAAGTCGACGAGGACCGGGCCGTCGTGGTCGTTGGCCTCCGCGATGGCGCCGTCGATCTTGTCGGCGTCGGTGACGCGCAGCGCCTTGATGCCGTAGGCCTCGCCGAGCTTCACGAAGTCCGGCTGGCTGATCGCGACGGCGACGTAGTTGTCCTCGTAGAACAGCTCCTGCCACTGGCGGACCATGCCGAGGTAGCCGTTGTTGATGATCGCCATCTTCACCGGCAGGTTCTCGTCCACCATCGTGGCCAGCTCCTGCAGGGTCATCTGGAAGCCGCCGTCGCCGCAGATCGACCAGACCAGCGCGTCCGGCTTGGCCACCTGCGCGCCCATCGCGGCGGGAACCTCGAAGCCCATCGTGCCGAGGCCGCCCGAGGTGATGAGCTGGTTCGGGTAGCTGAAGCGCATGTGCTGCGCGGCCCACATCTGGTGCTGGCCGACGCCCGTGACGATCACCGTCTCGTCGTCGCAGCGCTCGGAGATGCGCTTGATCACGCCCTGCGAGGTCATCTGCGGCCCGCTCGGGATCGCCATCGAGTGCGAGTGATCATCGCGCACCTCGTCGATCCAGCGGATCCAGTCGAGGTGCGAGCGCTGCCGCGTCGCGTCGCGCAGCTGCGGCAGCACGTCCTTGACGTGCCCGAGGATCGGCACCGCGGTCGGCAGGTTCTTGCCGTGCTCGCCGGCGTCGATGTCGACGTGGATCAGCTTGGCGTGGTGGTTGAAGTCGTTGAAGCGACCGATCGCGCGGTCGTCCATGCGGTTGCCGATGCCGATCACGAGGTCGGCGTTCGAGGCGGCCATGTTCGCCTCGTAGGAGCCGTGCATGCCCATCATCCCGTAGGAGAGGACGTGCGTGCGCGGGATGCTGCCGAGGCCGAGCAGCGTGTTGAGCACGGGGACGCCCGTGTGCTCGGCGAACTGCCGGAGCTCCTCGCAGGCCTCGCCGAGGATCACGCCGTGGCCGGCGATGATCAGCGGCCGCTCGGCGGCGTCGATCAGCTCGGCCGCGCGAGCGATATCGGCCTCATCGGCAGCGCCGGGGAGGTCGTAGCCGCGGACGGAAACCTCCTCCGGCCAGACGAACTCCGCCTCGTCGATGAAGACGTCCTTGGGGATGTCGATATGCACGGGCCCGGGCCGGCCGGTGGTGGCGAGGTAGGCCGCCTCGGCGAAGGTGTGCGCGAGGTTCTCGGCGTGCATGACGAGGTAGTTGTGCTTCACGCACGGCGTCAGGATTCCCGTGGCGTCGGCCTCCTGGAAGCCGTCCCGCCCGATCAGGTTGCGCGCGACGTTGCCGGTCACGAACAGCGTCGGCACCGAGTCCATCATCGCGTTCTGGACCGCCGTGACGAGGTTCGTCGCGCCCGGCCCGGAGGTGGCGAGGGCGCAGCCGAGGCGGCCCGCGGCGCGGGCGTAGCCGTCGGCGGCGTGGCCGCCGCCCTGCTCGTGGCGCACCAGGATGTGGCGCACCTCGGGGTGGGCGGGCCAGCGATCGTAGAGCGGGAGGACGACCCCGCCGGGGTAGCCGAATACGGTGTCGATGCCCACGCGCTTCAGACTCTCGAGGACGATATCGGCGCCGCTCATTCTCATCGTGGGTTCCGTCTCTTCCGCTTCGCGCGCTTCACGCTGTGTGCTGGGTGTGGTTGTTGCGAACGACCGGCAGCCCGTCACGCGGGCTGATTGGCGGCGCGACCTCTACGGCGGCGCCGCCTAGCGCAGTACGAGCAGGAGGACAAGCAGGCGCGTTGAGGCGGCGACGGCCGCGCGCCAGGCGGGCAGGTGTGGTCTGGGGAGTGTTGCCCTCATAACAGCGGACAGTATCCGCGCGCCCCGCACGCAGCGTCAACAGTACGTGCGGGTCACGCGACAGACACTGCGATGTGCAACAATCCACTCCGTCAACCCTTGAGCAGCGCAGAGAGCGTAGCGATGAACGCCGAAGCCTTGCTCGATCGCCCCTACCACATCCGCCTCCAACAGCGCGACGATGGCGATGGCCCCTACTGGTTCGCGACGGTCGAGGAGCTCCGCGGCTGCATGTCGGACGGCGACACCGAGGCCGAGGCGCTCGACTCCGTGCGCGACGCCATGCACGGTTGGATCAGCGCTGCCCTCGAAGCCGGACGGCTGGTCCCGGAGCCACACCCCGACGCGGGTAATCGACGGACGGCCCGTCGCAGATGAGAGGCGCAACACTGCGCTCGGCCACGCTCGCCCTGGCAGCAGCAGCCCTACTCGCCCTGCTGCTCGCCGCCGCCCCGGCCGCCCACGGCCAGGAGAGCGCGATCGAAGTGCGTGTAGCCGCCCAACGGCTCGCCAACGGGAACACGGAGTTCGCTCTCCAGGAGCGCCAGGCCGACGGGTCGTGGGGCGAGCGTCGGCTGCCCCGCGGGCGCTTCTTCCCTGCGGGCACGCGTGTCGGACGATGGCTCGGCAGCACGCCGCTCACCATCGAGTTCGCTTCGCACAGCATGACAACAGCGGCGGGCGACTCCGGCCTGGAGGTCAGGGTCGCTGCGCAATTGCTCTCCGACGGGCGCATGGAGTTTGCGCTACAGGAGCGCGAATCGGACGGGTCTTGGGCGGCGCGGCGGCTGCCGCGCTTGCGCTTCTTCCCTGCCAACCCGAGGGTCGGGCGCTGGCTGGCAAGTTCGCCACTGACGGTGAGCCTCTCGCTGGGCGGCATGTCGACGGCGGCGCCAACTAGCGCTTGCATTTTCTCGGATCACGTCGATCGCGTGACCGCTGCGACCTTCCAAGTCCAGACCGCGACCAGTAACGGCACAGCCTTCTACATCGGGAACGGCGAGTGGATCACGAACCACCACGTGGTGGACACGGTATCCAGAGCCGCGCTCGTGCATGGCAGTACGCAGCTGACTGCCACCGTCGCGGGCAGCCTGCCGAACTACGACCTCGCGCTGCTCAGCGCGCGTCCGCCGACCTCAGTGTCCGCCCTCACCTTCGTCGGCGCTCGGCCCTCGCTGGGGTCGGACCTTAGGGTCGTCGGCTTCCCCGCGTGGGTTGAGCGCACACCAGCGGTGTTTCGCGGGGTCGTGTCGAAGCACGCCCCGTTCTCGACGCACTACCCCGGACGAGCCGGCACCGTCGTCCAAACCGATGCCGCAGTGAACTTTGGCAACAGCGGCGGACCGATCGTCGACAACTGCGGCGCGATTATTGGCGTCGCCACGTTCGGATACGACACCACGCGGACAGGCCGCCCAGTGGAGGGCATCTATTTCGGCGTGGCTGCCGAGACAGTCGTCGCCCAACTCAGCAGTTTGCGCTCGTCGACGCACCATGCTCGAAGCCCGATCACCGCGACCGCTCCGACCGCACCCACATCCATGGCACTAGAGATCACCGCAGTCTGCAATCGCAAAGACAACTCGACATCCGACACATGCCGTGCCGCCGGCGCCAGGGGCATGCACAGCGGGCAACCGTTTATCTTCGTGAGTGGTTTCGAGAACGCGGACAACCTCCGCTACAGTATCGACGGCGGCGAGGCGCGCGACCACCTGTGGTTGCGCGACCTCGGTCGTGGCCGGCACACGGTACAGGTCAATGAACTGCGGGCCGGGGGCTGGACTGGGTGGTCCGCGCCCTATTCGTTCACGATCAGCCGCGCTGCCCCCCTTGAGATCAGTGCCATCTGCAACGGCGACTGGGCCGACTACGCCACGAGCGCCGACTGCTTCGCCGCCGGATCGGGCGGCGTCCTCGCCGAGAACTACCCGGTGACTTGGACTCTCGGTGTCGCGGACTGGGATAACGTCCGCTACAGCGTCGACGGGAACGCCCCTGTCGCGTGGAACGACCTGGGCCTACGCCTCCTTACTCCCGGCTTCCACACAATCCGCGCCAGCGAGCAGCAAGCTGCCGGTTGGACGGGCTGGTCCGAGCCGTACGCGTTCACCATCACCGGCGCCGCACCGCTGGAGGTCATCGCGTTCTGCGACAATCCCGGCGCTGCAGCATCCTCCGATGAGTGTCATGCGGCGCCCGTCACGCGGGGTGGGGTGCATAGGATCTGGGCGGACGGCTTCGTTGACGGGGACAACCTGCAGATCAGCGTCGACGGCAGGCAGGGGGTTGCCTGGGCTGACCTCGACCTGAGGGGCCTCACGCTCGGCCGACACAACATCCGCATCGGAGAGCAGCAGGCGGCAGGCTGGACGGGCTGGTCCGAGCCCTACTGGTTCACCATCCGCCGCTGAGCGCCCACCCCCCTACGGCCGCCCGTAGCGCCGCCGCGTGATCGAGCGGGCGAGGGCGCCGAGGGGGTGCACGATGTGGGCAAAGGGGCCGCCGGTACGCACCACGTCGGCGTACGTCTCGTCGCCGCGGATCAGCTTCGCGCAGTGGTTCCAGACCCGGCTCGAGCGCTGCAACGCCCAGATGAACGGCGGCGGGTAGAGGTAGAACACCTCCATCAGCCCCTTCGAGATCGCGATCTCGGGCAGCAGGTCGCGCTCCATCAACTCCTGGTAGTCGCGCAGCGAGTCGCGCTCGCCTCGCAGGTAGTCGTGCGCCACCGGCGCGACCGCCGCGCCCGAGGAGATCGCGGCGAGGATGCCCTCGCCGGAAAGCGGGTCGATCAGGCCCGCCGCGTCGCCGATCAGCGCCGACCCGTCGGCGGCGAGCGCGCTGCCGTGGCGGCGCATCGGCAGGTGGTGGCCGCGCAGCGACTCAAGGCGATCCGGCTCGATGCCGTAGTCGCGGCAGAGCGCGTGGAGCTGCGGGCGCAGGTCGCCGGCGGCGGCCTTCCAGCAGCCGACGCCGACGTTGACGTGGTCCTCCTTGGGGAACAGCCAGCCGTAGCCGCCGGTCATGGCGCCGAGCTGCAGCACCACGTTGCCGCGCAGCCACTCCGGCGGCCCGTCGGGGCAGGGGACGTTGCCCTCGAGGCCCACGCCACTCTCCTCGGCGTGTTCGTAGCCGAGGGAGGAGCCGACGACGCCGTTCGCGCCGTCCGCGCCGATCACGACGCGCGCGCGGTGCACGTCCGGCGCGGCGCCGTTGCCGACGGCAACCTCGTAGCCGCCGGCCCCGAGGCGCGTGACCTGGCGCACGCGCTGACCGTCGCGGAACTCGGCGCCCGCCTCCTGCGCTCGTTCGACGAGGAAGTGGTCGAGGCGGCTGCGCTGGGTGATGTAGGTCAGCGGCTCGTCGTGGCGCAGCGAGACGCGACGGCCGTGGCGCATCTGGATCACCGCGCCATGGATGACGTCCTCGACGACGGGGTCGAGCGAGAAGGGCAGGAGCGCGTCGCAGCGTACCGTGACGCCGCCGCCGCACGGCTTGTCGCGCGGAAAGCGCGCGCGATCGAGCAGCAGCGTGTCGACGCCGCGCACCGCCAGCTCGCGCGCTGCCGTACTGCCGGCCGGGCCGGCTCCGACCACGATCGCCTCGACGTCCACGCGCGGATGCTACTCCCGGCTGGCGTTGCGGTCAGGCTCGCGCCGGCTCAGCCGATGGCGATCGCGGTCGCGGCGAGGAAGATCGCCTGCACCACGGCCGCCGCGGCGAAGACCAGACGCCCGGCGATGCGCTCGCGAGCATGCACGAGCAGCCCGATCACCAGCCCGGCGATCAGGATCACGGTCGCGGCGCTCCCCATCTCGATCAGCGCGGGGCGCGCGACGAACTCCGCGGCCTCGGCGGCCGTGAGGTGCAGCGGCGCCACCGCCGGGACGGCGCCGTGGCGGAGCGCGATCTGCAGCCAGACGGCGGCGCCGCCGAGCACGCCGAGGCCGGCGATCAGCAGCGCGACGCGGTCGTTCATGCGCAGCGGCCGCGGCCCGCCGCGGCGCGCCTCGTGCTCCAACCGGGCGGTCGGGCCGAGTTCCTGCCGGATCAGCACCTGCCTCGCGAAGTCCTGCGGGTCGGCGATGGTCAGGGCGTACGTCTGCCCCGGCGTGACCACGTACACCGTCTGCTCCGGGACGCTATCGGTGGCGTAGCACAGCACCGGGCCGATCGGCTCGACGGTCGCCCGCCCGATCTGGTTGCCCCACCAGGAGACGCCTCGGGCCTCTGCGAGCCCGATAGCGTCGGCCGGCACGAGCCGCTCGATCGAGCCGAGCGGGATCACCTGCTGCGTCCAGCCCCAGCGGATCAGCAGCGCGTTGCGGTCCAGGCCGTAGGCGAGCGTCCACAGCGCCCAGGTCCAGAAGCCGAACAGCGCCGCGATCGAGGCCGCCAGCAGCGAGGCGCTGTAGGCGAGCCAGCCCTCGAACCCAAGCTCCCGGCCCACCCCGATCGCGAACAGCAGCAGCGCGACGGCGAAGGCCCAGCCGGTGAGCACGCTGCCCACGACCAGGCCGGAAGTGCGGGCGGGTCGGTACTGCATCGAAGCGGCCGAGCCGGTTCGCCGCGAGTCTCAGCGCGGACGCGGCGCCGTCATGCGCCGACCGCGGCGCCGGAGTAGACGGGCGTAAGCCACTCGGCGTACTGGGGGAGGCGGCCCGTGATCGCCTGGAAGTAGCGGTTCTGCAGCTGCATCGTCACCGGCCCCGGCCGCCCGTCGCCGACCGGCACGCGGTCGACCTCGACCACCGGCGTGACGTGCGCGGCGGTGCCGGTCATGAACACCTCGTCGGCGATGTAGAGCTCGGAGCGGTCGATCGTGCGCTCCTCGACCTCAAGGCCAAGCTCCTCGCGCGCGATTCGCAGCGCGGTCTCCAGCGTGATGCCCTCAAGGATGTTGTCTTGCGGCGGCGGGGTGATGATCCGGCCGCGCCGCAGGATCGCGATGTTCTCTCCGGAGCCCTCGGAGACGTGGCCGTCCTGGTTGAGCAGGATGCCCTCATCGAACCCGGAGAGCTGCGCCTCCGTCTTGGCCATCGCGTTGTTGACGTAGAGCCCGTTCACCTTCGCCCGCGCCGGAATCGAGGTGTCGTCGACGCGCCGCCACGACGAGGTCATGCAGCGCGCCCCCGCCTCCGGGTCCAGATAGGCGCCGAACGGCGCGAGGAAAAGCAGGTAGTCGTCCTGCAGGTCGTGCATGCGCACGCCCAGCACCTCGGACGACTTGTAGACGATGGGGCGAACGTAGACGTCCTCGCGGAACTCGCTGCGCACGGCCAGCTCGTGGATCTGGCCGACCAGCTCGTCGTCGCTCGCCTTCAGCTCCATGCGCATGATCTTCGCGCTCTGGCGCAGGCGCTCGACGTGCTCGCGCACGCGGAAGAGGTAGAGCTCGCCCTGGTCGCCGTTCCAGTTGCCGCGGATGCCCTCGAAGACGGCCGTGCCGTAGTTGAAGGCGTGGGTCATGATGCCGATCTTCGCGTCCGCAAGCGGCATGAACTCGCCGCGCATGTACGCCATCGGTATCGACATTCGTGTGCTCCAGCCGTCGCCGCGATGTAGGGCGATGATATGGGCCGCGTGGATCGAGCGGCAACCGCCATCGCTCGCCGGGCGCGCTATGCTCGCCCCCCGACGCGCGTCACGAGGCGCGCAGGGCGTAGAGGGGAGGGCGGGGCGATGCCCAGACTCAGCGACAGTTTCACTATCGGCGGACTCGAGATCGCGGCGCTCAGCGACGGCGCGCCGGATCGCGCCCTCGGCGGCTTCTTCCGCGATGTCGATCCGGCTGCCTGGACGAGCGCGATCGGCATCACGGACCCCGAAGACCCCGTGCCCTTCAACTTCGGCTCGTTCCTGATCCGCGGCGACGGCCACATCACGCTGATCGACACCGGCTACGGCGTGCCCGCCCTCGCGATGGGCATCCCCGGCGGCGGCGAGCTGCCCGAGCGGATCGCCGACGTCGGCGTGCGGCTCGAGGAGATCGACCGCGTGATCCACACACACCTGCACGGCGACCACGTCGGCTGGAACATCCACGACAACGAGGACGACCGGCTGATGTTTCCCAACGCGACCTTCTACGTGCATCAGAACGAGCTGAACTACTGGACGAGCAGCGTCTCCGACGACAATCCGATGGCGGAGAACGTGCGCCGCCGCATCAACCCCGTCATCGCGGCCGGACGCGTCGAACCCACCGAGGGCGAGTACGCGGTGAGCGAGGCGCTCACGATGGTCCCCGCGCCGGGCCACACGCCCGGCCACTGCACCGTCCTCGCCGCCTCGCAGGGTACGAACCTGCTGCTGCTCGGCGACGCCGCGCACCACCCGACGCACCTCGAGCACCACGACTGGATCCCGCAGGTGGACCTCGACCCGGCCGAGTCAACCCGCACGCGCGGCAAGATCGCCCGGCTGGCTGTCGAGAAGGACGCGATCGTGACCAGCGGCCACTTCCCGATCCTCTCGCTCGGCTGCATCCGCGAGGTCGAGGGCGGCTACAAGTGGGAGCTGATCGAGGAGCGCGGCTAGCGGGCTACTCCGACCGGGGTTCGCGCCACATCGGCCACAGCGCGGGGCCGCCGTCCGGCAGCTCGACGCGAGTGCTGACGACGAACCCGTGCCGCTCGTAGAGCGGGAGATTGCGCTCCCTCGTGCTGATCAAGGAGGCCGGAATCTCCTCGCGGTCGCAGCGATCGAGCACCGCACGGATCAGCAGCGAGCCGAGGCCGCCTCGCTGCACCGCCGGCAGCACGCCGATCGCGCCGAGGTAGAAGTTCGGCGGCTCGATGGCGTGGTGCTCCGCCATCAGCTCCGCGAACTGCGCGAAGCGCCGGCGACCCTCGGGCGTGTCGCAGATCTCGGCAGCCAGGCGTTCGCGATCGTCGGGCGAGGGCGGGGGCCCCTTGTAACCGGGAGGCTGCCACACCGCCGCGCCGCGCTCGTCCGCGAGGAGGTAGCACTCGCCATGCTCGCGCACCGCGCGCTCCACGCCGCCTCGCAGCAGCCGCTCGGTCGCCTCGCCGTGCCGTTCGTCATGGCGGATGAACCAGCGAAACACCGGGTCGTCGTCGAAGGCGGCGGCGAGGATCCGCGAGACCGTCGGGATGTCCGCCTCGCGGGCGCGGCGCACCTCCGCCTGCGTGGCGGGCGCGCTCACGCCAGCGCCGGCTCGCGTACCACCGGCGCAGCCTGCTGCCCGTACGGCAGCACGCCGATGCTCGCCGGCCGTCCCGCGCGCGCCTCGATCTCCGAGGCGAGCGCCACGACCGTCTCGCCAACGTCCGCGCAGTAGCGCAGGTGCGTGGCGCGCGTGCCCTCCTCGTCGAGCGAGGAGTGGAGCCAGACCGTACCGCGCTCCTGCGCGAGCGCCTGCAGTTGCGCCTGCCACTGCTCCTCGACCGTCGTCCAGGCGCCGCCGCGCATCGCCTCGAGCAGTTCGAGGTGGCTGCCATGCCTGGCGAGCAGGTTTCCGTACTCGCCGTGGCCGACGCCCTCGATGCACTCGGCGGCGAGGATCAGGTGGCCGCCCGGCCGCAGCGCCCGTGCCGCGACGGCGATGCCCTTGACCGACTGGTAGAGGTCGAGGTCGGCGGGGTAGCCGCCGTTGCTCGTCACGACGATGTCGTACGGCTCGTCGATCTCGACGATCGCCTGACGGCGGCAGTGCTCGATCCCGGCGTCGTGGGCGGCAACGAGCTCGCCGGCGAAGACGCCCATCACCCGCTGCTCGGCGTCCATCGTCACATTGAGCAGGAAGCACGGCCCGGCGAGGAGGGCGAAGCGGCGCATCTCCTCGAAGATCGGGTTGCCCTCGCTGATCCCGAAGGTCGCGTTGGGGTGACCGACCATCGAGGCGGAGTGGTTGGACATCACCGTCTGGCGTCCGGCGATGCCCGGCATCACGCCCTTGCCGCCGCCCGAGTAGCCCGCGAACAGGTGCGGCTCGATGAAGCCGGTCACGATCCGCAGGTCGGCATCGAGGTAGTCGCTGCGGATCAGTACCGGCTCCCCTCGCGGGTCGCTGGCGATCTCGCGCAGCGCCGAGGTCTCGCGCGAGTCATGGTTGACGATGCGGTAATGGCGGACGATCTCCTCGCCGTACATCGCGGCCAGCTCAGCGGGCGTGTTGCCGCGGTGCATGCCGGTGCCGTTGATGATCAGCACGTCCTCGACGGCGACGCCGCTCGCGTGCAGCGTCTCCAGCAGCGCGTCGAGCAGCAGTTCGTTCGGTACCGGCCTCGTTAGATCCGAGGTCACGATCGCCACCCGTTGGCCGGGGGCGGCGAGGTCGGCGAGCGGCGGCCCGGCGAGCGGAGCGCGCAGCGCCGCGCGAACGGCGGCAGGCGGATCGGCGAGCGGCGGTTGCTCGTGCGGCGCGATCACCTCGGCTGCGTCCGGGAACGCGACATCGAGGCCCGTGCGGCCGTAGGCGAGGCGGATGTTGCGCGGCATGGCTCCATCCTAATACGGGGAGCGGAACGAGTAGGGGAGCCGGATCCGCCCTCGGAGGGTTCGTGCGCCCTCGATCCGGCCCCCTCTCCTGGGGGAGAGGGTTGGGGTGAGGGGGCTCACCGGACCCTCGCCGCCCGCGGAAGGTTCGTGGGGGGGGGGGCGCCCCCGCGCGGG
>VXOS01000071.1 GCA_009839925.1 Chloroflexota bacterium | reverse complement strand
GTCCGTGCGATATCTGCCCTCCTTTACAATCACCACCCCGGTCCCGCGCCGGCGTTCCGGGGCGCCGGTCTGGTACCTTCGCCGCGGCCCACGTGGGCCGTCGGCCCTCGCGAGACGCGATCGCGGGCCGCGCGGGAGAGGCGGGCACGGTGCTGATCGGGCATTTCACGGAGCGGCCCTACCAGGACGAGGAGCACGGCTTCTTCGGCTCCACCACGCGCGAGGCCTACTTCGACCTCGGCCTCAGCAACAAGGACTACGACCCGCGCCTCGGCTCGATGCTCTACCACCGCTACCTCGACGAGAAGCTCGCCGCCGAGGAGGCGGGCTTCGATGCGCTGATGCTCAACGAGCACCACAGCACGCCCGCCTGCATGGGCGGGGTGATGAACGTGGAGGCGGCGATCCTCGCGCGGATCACGAAGAAGCCGCGGATCCTGCTGCTCGGCAACATCCTGCCGCTCTGGGACGACCCGCTCTGGCTCGCCGAGTCGCTGGCCGAGATCGACATGATCTCGCGCGGCCGCCTCGTGACCGGCTGGGTGCACGGCTCGGGTCGCGAGAGCGTCTCGCACAACGCCCAGCCCCCGTTCAACCGTCAGCGCTTCGAGGAGGCGCACGACTTCATCGTGGCGGCCTGGACGAAGCACGGTCCGTTCCGCTGGGAGGGCGAGCACTACAACTACCGCTACGTGAACCCCTTCACGCGTCCCTACCAGCAGCCGCACCCGCCGATCTGGATTCCCGGCGGCGGCAGCAAGGAGAGCACCGACTGGGCGGCCGCGCACCGCTACCCGTACGTGATGCTCGCGACTGCTCCCGAGGCGACGCGCCAGTCCTTCGAGTTCTATGACGAGCACGCCCGCGAGCATGGCTACGAGGCCGGCCCGCAGCACCGCGGCTACCTCTTCAAGGTCCACGTCGAGGCGACCGACGAGCTGGCTTTCGAGGTCGGCCGCAAGTACATCCAGGGCCCGCCCAACCCCTTCCTCGAGGGCAACCAGGGCGGCGTCCATCGCTACCTGCAGAACCTGCCGGGTCTCGCGCCTCGCAACCGCACGATGCCGGCCGCGGCGCTCAACCGCGCCACCGCCTACTCGCGCGGCCTCGCCCCGGCGCCCGAGGAGAGCGGCCGGGCGCTCTCCCGGATCGAGCGCTCCGCCGGCACCTACGAGCAGCAGATCGAGCGGATGACGATCATCACCGGATCGCCGAAGACGGTGATCGAGAAGCTGCGCTACATCCTCGAGCTGTTGCGGCCCGGCGTGATCATCCTCTGGGACGGCGAGGGCGCCATGAGCCACGAGGACCAGATGCGCAGCATGAAGCTGATGGGCGAGGAGGTGCTCCCCGCCGTGCGCGAGATCGGGGCCTCGCTCGAGCTGCACAGCCCCTTCGAGGTTGATCCGAGGACGAACCAGCCGGTCGAAGCCGCCGCTGTCTAGCGGCGGACGACGCGAGCGCCGCGGGCCGGGCTGCCTCGATGCGCGGGCTACGCGCGCAAGGCGTCCACGTCGAAGTCGTCCGGCACGGGCACCACGACCGAGCGCCGAGGCAGCTCGACGGTGCGGGTGATGTGGCCGCGGCCCGTCAGATCGTCGGCCAGCAGCACGTCGCCGGGGCCGAGCTGGCGCTTGCTGCCGTCGCCGCACTCCATCTCGGCCCGGCCGGCGACGTTGATCACGAACTGGCGGCGAGGCGCGACGTGCCAGTCCATCACGTTCTCGACATCGGCCTCGCGCATGCTGATGCTCTGCGCCGGGAGGTGTTCCGTGCGCTTGCCGAGCCCCATCGCCGCCGTGAAGTTGATCTCGATGTCCTCGAAGTGCGATTCCCCGTCGTCGCCGGTGTAGATGCGCGTGATCCGCATCGCGTCGTACCCCCTCGCTGCCTGCGCTCTGAGCCGCGCGCCATGCTAGCAGGCGCCGGATCGGAGCCCTGATGAGCCTCGCCGACGCGCTGCGCCGCCGCCGCTCGATCCGCGGCCTCGAGGGCCCACCGCTCAGCCGCGAGGAGATCGAGGCGCTGGTGGAGCTGGCGCTGCTCGCGCCGGCGCCGCACCACACCCGCCCCTGGCGCTTCGCCTCGATCTCGCAGGAGCGCCGCGCCGAACTGGCCGCTGCGATGGGCGCGGCGTGGGAGGCGGACATGGTCCGCGACGGCATCGACGAGGCCGTGCTCCGCCGCGCCCTCGAACGCTCGCGCCGCCGCATCGAGGGCGCGCCGACGCTGCTGCTCGGCTGCCTCGTCGGCGAGGGGCTGAACGTCTACCCGGACGAGCAGCGCACCCGCGCCGAGTGGATGATGGCCGCGCACTCCTTCGGCGCGGCGCTGCAGAACCTGCTGCTCGAGGCCAGCGAGCGCGGGCTCGGCGCCTACTGGATGGCCGCCCCGCTCTACACGCCGGACCAGGTGCGCCGCGTCCTCGAACTGCCCGACGACTGGGAGCCGCAGGCGTTCATCGCGCTCGGCCGCCGCCGCGCCGACTACCGCCCGTTCGATCGCCCTTCGCCCGACCTCGGCGGGAGCCTGATCGAGCGCTGAACGATCGCGAGACGAGGGCCGCGAGGTGCTAGGCTCACGCGCGCGGGGAAGGGAGGGCGCGCCGATGCTCCAGAGCCTGATGAGCGACGACCATCCCCTCACGCTCGCCCTGCTCTTCGAGCGCGCCGCCACGCAGTTCCCGGACAACGAGCTGGTCAGCCGCTTCCCGGACGGCAGCATCCACCGCTACACGTACGCCGACTTCGCGCGCCGCACGCGCAAGCTCGCGAACGCCCTCGCGACGCTTGGCATCGAGCCGGGCGACCGCGTTGCGACGCTCTGCTGGAACGAGCACCGGCACCTCGAGCTGTATTTCGCCGTGCCGCTGAGCGGGGCGGTGGTGCACACGCTCAATGCGCGCCTGCACCGCGACGAGCTGACCTACATCGTCAACGACGCCGCCGACAGCGCGCTCTTCGTCCACAGCTCGCTGCTCGACGCCTTCGAGGAGATCCGCGACCGCGTCTCCGTGGAGCACGTGATCGTGATCCCGGACGACGGCCCGACGCCCGAGGGCTACCGCGACTACGAGGAGCTGATCGCGGATGAGCCGGAGCAGTTCGAGCCGCCGCCGCTCGACGAGCGGCAGGCCTCCGGGATGTGTCACACCTCTGGCACCACGGGCCGCCCCAAGGGCGTGCTCTACAGCCACCGCTCGACGACGCTGCTCGCGCTGATGAGCTGCATGACGGACACCGTCGGCATGCATGAGCGCGACTGCATGCTACCGGTCGTGCCGATGTACCACGCCAACGCCTGGGGCTTTCCCTACGCGGCGACCTACGCCGGGGCGAAGCAGGTCTTCCCCGGCCGCGACCTCAGCGCGGAGAGCCTGCTCGGCCTCTTCGCGGACGAGGGCGTCACGCTCACCGGCGGCGTGCCGACCGTGTTCCTCGACGTGCTGCGCGCGCTCGACGAGCGGCCCGGCGAGTGGGACCTGTCGGCGATGCGCTCGCTGGTCATCGGCGGCTCGGCGGCGCCGCCGTCGCAGATCGCGGGCTTCGACCGCCACGGGCTGCACGTCACGCACGCCTGGGGCATGACCGAGATGAACCCCCTCGGCAGCATCGCCAACCTGAAGCGCGCGCACGACGGGCTCGACGAGGCGGACACGCTCGAGGTGCGCGCGCGCCAGGGCCATGCGCAGCCGCTGATCGAGTTCCGCCACGTCGCGGAGGACGGCGTCGTGCAGCCCTGGGACGGGGTCGCCCTCGGCGAGCTGCAGGTGCGCGGTCCGACGATCGCGCGCGCCTACTACGGCGTCGATCGCGCCGACGACTTCGTCGGCGACGGCTGGTTCCGCACCGGCGACATCGTGACGATCGACGAGCACGGCTCGATCCTCATCGCCGACCGCGCGCGCGACGTCGTGAAGTCCGGCGGCGAGTGGATCAGCAGCGTCGCGCTGGAGAACGCGCTGATGGCGCATCCCGGCGTCGTCGAGGCTGCCGTCTTCGCCGCCGAGGACGAGCGCTGGGGCGAGCGCCCACTGGCCGCCGTCGTGCACGCCCCGGGCTCGAGCGTCGAAGCCGAGGAGCTGCGCGAGTTCATCGCGCCGCAGTTCCTGCGCTGGTGGTTGCCCGCCGAGTTCATCCCCGTGGACTCGGTGCCGAAGACCTCGACGGGCAAGTTCGACAAGGTCGCCCTGCGCGAGCGCTACGGCCGGCGGCTGATCGAGGGCGGCGAGTAGCGCGAGGCGGGCGCCCCCCTCCGCCCCCTCTTCCCTCC
>VXOS01000142.1:69109-127824 GCA_009839925.1 Chloroflexota bacterium | reverse complement strand
CCCCCAACCACGGAGCCCGCCGCGAGGGTCTCGCGCCGGATTACGGGGCGGGCGGCGCCGCCGCGCGCCCCCCCGCCGGCCGGGGGCCGCGCCCCCCCCGCGCCGCCCGTGATGGCGGCGTTGCGTCCCAGCAGTGGCCTCGCGTTCGCCTGGGCGACCATCTCGCTACTCCTCGTCCCCGCCGCGCGCGTCGGACGCGGTCGCGACGTTGCGCACGGCGGCCGAACGATCGGTCCGGCCGACCGTCCCGGTCAGCACCCGGCCCGGCCCGAACTCGACGAACGAGCTCACGCCCGCATCGAGCATCGTGCGCAGCGAGTCCAGCCACAGCACCGGGCTCGTAATCTGATCGCGCAGCTCGGCGGCGAGGGCGTCCCCCGCGGTCAGCGGCTGCGCCGTCACGTTGGAGACGACCGGCGTCGCGGGGTCCGTGAAGGGCGCGGCATCGAGGACGGCGGCCATGCCCTCGGCGGCGCTCGCCATCAGCGGTGTGTGGAAGGCGCCGGCCACCTTGAGCGGCACCACCCGCGAGGCGCCCGCCTCGGTCGCGGCGGCGCTGGCCGCCTCGACAGCCTGAGCGGTCCCGCCGATGCTGATGTTGCCGGCGGCGTTCTCGTTGCAGACGGCTGCGCCATGGTCGGCGCAGATCGGCTCCAGCGTGTCGCGATCGAGACCGAGGATCGCGGCCATCGTGCCGGCCTGCGCGTCGCAGGCCTCCTGCATCAGCCGCCCGCGCTCGCGCACCAGCCGGATGCCGTCCTCGAAGCTGATCGCGCCCGCCGCGATCAGCGCGGCGTACTCGCCGAGCGAGTGGCCGGCGAGGAGGGCGGGCGCCTCGCTGATGCTGCCCTGGTCGATCGCCGCGGCGAGCGCCGCGATGCCGTGCGCGACGAGCGCCGGCTGCGTATTGACGGTGCGCAGCAGCTCGTCCTCGGGGCCCTCGAAGCAGAGCGTGGAGAGCGAGAAGCCGAGGGCCTCGTCGGCCGCGTCGAAGACGGCGCGGGCGGCGGGAACCTCCTCGGCGAGGTCCTGGCCCATGCCGACGTGCTGGGCGCCCTGTCCCGGGAAGAGCCAGGCGGCGGCGATACCGTCGGCGGGGGGCAGGTCGGGGATGGTGATGGGGGTCATCGGTGCTCCGCGGGTTGTTCGGTGTGCCTCGGGCCGAACCGCGCGGAGTCCGGCTGGAGGCTACTCCTCGTCGTCGGCGTCTTCGGCCTCGGTGACCGGGGCCGCCTCGGCGGCGTCATTGTAGTCATCCTCGCAAACCTCGCACACGTGATGGCTGATGTGCCAGGCGTTGCAGGTCGTGCAGCGCACGAGGTGCGGCGTGATGATCCGATGGTGGCTGCGGCGCTGCCGCTGCTTCGCCTTCGGGGTCCTACGTTTCGGTAGCGCCATCGCTCTCCTCCGTGGCGTGCAGCCGCTCGCTCAGCGCGGTCAGCGCCTCCCACGGCCCCGCCGTGACTGCCTCCGCGCACCCGCAAGGAGCGAGGTTGCGATTGCTCCCGCACTCCGCGCACAGCCCGGCGCAGGCGGGACGGCAGACCGGCTGGATCGGGATTGCCGTCTGTTCATACTGCCGGACCGCCTCGCTGAGGTCGAGATGGTGCTGCTCGTCGATCCGGAAGTCGTCCTCGTCGATCGGCTCCACCGCCTCGCCGGTGAGCAGGTCGTACGGCGCGACGAACTCCTCGTCGATGGTCAGCGAGAGCACCTGCCGGAACGGCTCCAGGCAGCGCGCGCACTCGACGAGCGGGGCCGTCTCGAGCCGCGCGTGCACCAGCACTCCGCGGGTCGAGCGCAGCAGCCGCACCTCGCCGCTGGCGAGGGCGCTCCAGCCCACCGCGGCAACGTGCATCGCCTCGCCCTCGAGGCGGCCGTCGCGGCGGCTCCCCACCCCCTCCTGCAGCAGCGTGGCGACATTGAAGTGCACGGCGGGTCTCCGGTGTGGCCCGCGATCGGCTGCCGCGAGCCTCGGCTGCCCGCGCCGCGGGCAGGGAACGATCGTAGCACCGAGGGCGCTGCCGAATATACTCGGAGGCGCGGCGGCGTTCCGGGACTGTCCAGGCCGGCGCGGACTGCGGGGAAGCCCTGGGCGGAATGCGCGCAGCCTGCCGACTCTCGCCATCGCGGCGCCTCCGTGCTCCACTCCCGGCGCTCGCGGTCCTCGGTGTCCTCGCGCTGCTGCTCGGCGGCTGCGGCGACGGCGACCGGGAGCCGACCGTCACCATCGCGGCGGCGTCCTCGCTGCGGCACGTGCTGCCCGACATCGTCGCGGGCTTCGAGCGCGCCTACCCCGGTGTCGAGGTCGAGTTGCGCTTCGCCGGCTCGCAGGTGCTTGCCTCCCAGATCGCGGAAGGGGCGGACGACGATCTCTTCATCTCCGCCAATCCGCTGCAGGCCGCGCGGCTGCTCGACGCCGGACTTGCCGCCCGGCCCACGGTGGTGACGGCGAACGTCCTCGTCGTCGCCGTGCCCGAGGCTGCGCCACGGCGCAGCCTCCGCGATCTGGCGCTGGCGGACGTGCGGATCGCGGTCGGCGCGCCCTCGGTACCGGTGGGCCTGCTCTCGCGGATCGCCCTTGCGTGGGTCGAACAGCAGCAGCCGGAAACCGCTGAAGCGTTGCGCGACAAGATCGCGACGGAGGATCCGAGCGTGCGGATCGTGCTCTCGCGACTCGAACTCGGGGAGGCCGACGCGGCCTTCGTCTACGCCTCGGATGTCGCGGTGAGCGACGGGCTGCGCGCCATCCTGCTGCCGCCCCAGACGCCTCCGAACGAGTACGTGGCGGTGCTGATCGAAGGCGCCGAGCCGGCGGCCGGGGAGCTGCTCGCCTGGCTGCTGTCGCCGAACGCGCAGGCGATCTTCGGCCTCTACGGGTTCCTGCCCAGCGTCGCCGGGGTGCAGGCGCGATGAGCCGCGGCGTGGCGATCGCGCTGGCCGTGGCGGCGGCCCTGCTCGCGCTGCTGTTGCTCCTGCCGCTCGGCGGCCTCGTCTGGCGCGCCCTGAGCGACGGTGATGTCGCCGCCGAGCTTGGCTCCGGCGCCACCTGGGACGCGCTGCGCCTCTCGGTGGTCACCGCCACGATCAGCCTCGTCATCGCCGTGCTGCTCGGCACGCCGCTCGCCTGGCTGCTCGCCCGCAGCCGCGCGAGGGCGGCCCGCCTCGCGGCCTCGCTGCTCGACCTGCCGCTGGTGCTGCCGCCCACGGTTGCGGGCATCGCGCTGCTCTCCGCGTTCGGGCGCAGCGGCTACCTCGGCGAGACGCTCGGCGGGATCGGCCTCTCGCTCTCCTTCACCACCGCGGCGGTGGTGCTGGCCCAGCTCTTCGTCTCCGCGCCGTTCTACGTGCGCTCCGCCTACGCCGGCTTCAGCGGCGCCGACCCGCGCTTCGAGGGCGTCGCCTACACCCTCGGGCTCTCGCGCTGGCGCACCTTCCGCAGCGTCACGCTGCCGCTGGTCTGGCCCTCGCTGGCGGGCGGCGCGGTGCTCTGCTGGGCGCGCGCGCTCGGCGAGCTGGGCGCGACGCTGCTCTTCGCGGGCTCGCTGCCTGGCAAGACGCAGACGATGCCGCTCGCCATCCTCGCGGCGTTCGAGTCCGAGTCCGGGATCGCCGGCGCCGTCTCGCTCTCGGTCGTGCTGCTCGGCTTTGCCGCCTTGCTGCTGCTCGCACTGCACCGCGTGACGGCGACGGCGGGGGCGTACCGATGACGCTGCGCGCGCGCTTCGAGGCGCGCGTCGGCGACTTCGACCTCGCGGTAGCCCTCGAGGCCGACGACGAGCTGGTGGTGCTCTACGGGCGTTCCGGTTCCGGCAAGAGCCTGACGCTGCGCGCGATCGCGGGCCTGCTGCGTCCTCGCGGCGGCCGCATCGAGATCGGCGGGCGCACCGTCTTCGACGCCGAGGCGGGTGTCGATCTGCCGCCGCAGGAGCGGCGCAGCGGCTACGTCGTGCAGGAGCCGACGCTGTTCCCGCACCTCGACCTGCGGCGCAACGTGCTGATCGGCCTCGAGCGCGACATCGACGCGCCCGGGCGTTACGAGGAGCTGCTGCGGCTGCTCTCGATCGAGGGGCTCGACGGACGGCGGCCGCACCAGCTCTCGGGCGGACAGCAGCAGCGGGCCGCCCTCGCGCGGGCGCTCGTGCGTCATGCCGACGTGCTGCTGCTCGACGAGCCGTTCTCGGCGCTGGACGAGGCGCTGCGCGCCGATCTGCGGGCGGAGCTGCTGCGCCTGCGCCGCGAGATGCGGCTCTCGATCGTCTTCGTCACGCACGACCTGCGCGAGGCGCACCTGCTCGGCGACCGCATCGCCGTCCTCGACGAGGGGAGGGTGCTGCAGTTCGGCCCTCGCGACGAGGTGTTCCGGCGCCCCGCCTCGCGGCTGGTCGCGGAGTTGACCGGGTTCTCCAACATCTTCGAGGGGGAGCGTCGCGGCGACGGCGTGGTCGTCTCCGGCCTGCCGCTGCGCGCCGCGCTGCCGCCCGACACGGCCCAGGCGGAGGCGGTTGATGTCGCCATCCGCGCGGAGCGGGTCGTGCTGCGCCGGCTCGATCCGGAAGGCTCGCTGCCGGAGAACTGCTTCGTCGCGCGCGTCGTCGACGAGCTGGCGTTCGGCAACACGCACACGCTGCACCTCGCCCCCGAGGGCGCCGGCCCGCCGATCGCCGTCGAGGTCGCCTCGAGGCCCTACGAGATCCTCGGCGTGGCGGGCCGGGAGCGCTGGGTGGTGGAGTTGCCGGCGGACGATCTGCACGTGATGTCGCGGGCGGCGGGCGCCGGGGAGTAGGATCGAAGGTGGCCAGGGGGCCGGACGGCCGCCGGCGGAACGCCTTCGGGCGGGCCGCGGGAGGAAAGTCCGAACTCCTCCGGACAGGGCGCCGGCTAACGGCCGGGCGGCGCGAGCCGACGGAAAGTGCCACAGAAACATACCGCCACCGCGCTCCTCGGGGCGCGGGGGTAAGGGTGAAATGGTGCGGTAAGAGCGCACCGGCGTCCCGGAGACGGGGCGGCCGGGCAAACCCCGCCCGGAGCAAGGCCAAATAGGGGAGCGCGCCGTGCTCTGCACGGCAGGGGCGTCCGGCTCCGCTCCCGGGTAGGCCGCTGGAGGCGGCGGGCAACCGCCGTCCTAGATGGATGGCCGTCGCCGTCCTCGTTGCGAGGGCGGTACAGAATTCGGCTTACAGGCCCCCTGGCCGTTTTCTCCACATAAGTGACATAACTACACGCCCGCCACAACGGGCCTCGCAAGCTCGTTGAAGCCCTCGACGGACCAGCCGACGTGCTCGGGGCCCAGTCGCGTTCGCAGCTCCTCGTACAGCGCCCGGGCGGACCGCTCGTCGCGCCAGTCGCCGTAGCCGAGGTCGGCGAAGCAGGCGGGGAGGGGCCGCGCCGCCGTGCGCCGTCCGCTCGCGCCGTCTCCGACGAAGGTGTCGACGACCACCCGGTCGGCGGCCCCGTCGATCAGCTCGGCGAAGCGCTCGCGGTCGTGCGGCAGCACTGGGCTGATCGCCGCCTGCACGGCGATGCCGTGCGAACGCGCCCGGCGCATCGCCGCGAGGCGCCGCTCGATGCTCGGGCAGGTCGGCGTGAGGGCGCGCCGCACCTCGTCGTCGTCCGTCTCGACGGTCATCGAGAGCCAGACGAACGGCAGCCCGGCCAGCAGGTCGAGATCGCGCTCGACGAGCGGGGAGCGCGTCTGCAGCAGCAGCAGGCCGACCGGGAACTCGCGAAAGACCTCGAGGATCGAGCGAGTGACGCGGTAGCGGGACTCCGCGGGCTGGTAGGGGTCGGTCGCGGAGCTCATGAAGATGCGCACGTCCTCGAGGCGCGGCCGGCGCTCCAGCTCGCGGCGCAGGGCCTCGGCGGCGTTCGTTTTGACGCGCAGCCAGCGGCCCCACGGCCGCTCGGCGAAGCGCCCGATCGGCGACTCGGCGACGTAGCAGTAGACCCCGCAGCCGCGATCGCCGAAGGCGCAGCCCGCGTAGGGGTTGAGCGTGTGCGAGAAGGCAGAGAGGTAGCCGCCGGTGGGCGTCAGCAGCCTGCGTGCAGGCGTCTCCTCGACCTTTATCCGTGCGGGCGGCGTCATGCACCGATAGTAGCGTTCGCGTGCTAGGTTCGACCCGATGAACGCCCGGACTGCCCTCGCTGCCGCGCTGCTGCTGACAGGTACCGTCCTCGCCGGCTGCGAGGGGGGCGACGAACCCGCGCCGATCACCGTTGCCACGGAGGCGCGTTCGCCGACGAGCGCGCCGAGCCCGACCGCAACCGCCGCAGCGAGCCCCTCGCCGACGGCCGCGCCAAGCCCGACACCTGCGCCGACACCCACGCCGACCGCGACGCCCGCTCCCACTCCGACGCCGGAGCCGACACCGAGCGCCGAGGAGCTTGCCGACGAAGTCGCCTCGATCGTGCTCGACGCCATCACCGAGGAGTTCGGCGAGAACGAGCTGACGGCGAGCGCACTGGACCTTGGCGTGGAAGACGCGGACGGGGCGTACTGGGCCGTGGTCACGAACGGACCGCAGCCGTTCTACGTGAACGACGACGGCGACCCGATCAACTTCTTCCACATCGTCGCAGTCCACCGGCTCGGCGACGACGGAACCTGGTCCGAGGAGATCGGCCGCATCGAGATCGACACGGCGCCACAGCGCACGGAGCAGGTCGAGCTCGTCACGATCGACGCCGTGCCCGGCAGCGCCTGGATCGTAATCCGCGGACCGACAGGGGCGCACGCCGGGACGTTCGATGTGATCCGCTTCGACGGCGCCCGCCTCTCCACGGCGCTCTCGCACATCAGCTCGCGGCCGAACGCCGGCGAGATCACGGACCTCGACGGAGACGGCCTGCCCGAATTCGTGCTCAACGACTCGAACCCCTACGTGTTCTGCTACGCCTGCGCCGTCGAGGAGCACGCGCTCCAGATCTACCGCTGGGACGGCAGCGACATGAGCCCCGTGCAGCTCGCGGTTCCGTCCGGCCTTTCACCGGATGCCACGACGGACGCGGCGTTCGTCGTGGCGCTCGCGGAGGCCCATCTCTGGCGCGAGGCTGCGGCGCGCGCCGTGCATGCGGCCGGCGAGGTTCCCGGTCACGACGGGCTGCGCTGGCTCTCGATCCTCGTGAACCAGGTGGCGGCGGCGCGCCTCGGGCACGCGGGATCGCCCGGGCAACCGCTGCTCACCCACGTGCTCGCCGGGGAGTACGCGGCAGCGCTCGATCTGAAACGCGGACACCCACCTGCCCAGGCGTTCGCTCTCAACGGACCGCTCATCATCGACACGGCCGCCGAGCACGACCTCACGACGATGGCCGTCACGCTCCTCGACTACAGCGAGCGCGCGCTTGAGCAGCGGCCCGACGACGCGGCGATCCACGCGGTTCGCGCGCTGGCCTTCGCGCTCGCTTCGCCGGACCAGCTGGACCGGGCGCGCGAAGCGGCCTCGAGGGCGATCGAACTCTCCCCCGATGACGACTACCTGCACGAACTGGCGGCGTTCCTCGAATCCGCCGAGCGCGCGCCCGGCGTGCATCCGGAGGCGCCGTCGGCTGACGAGCTGCTGCCCGCGCCGTCGCCGGAGCGCCTCGCCGGCGGCAACACGATCGGCGCGGGCGATCGCGGGCGCGCCGTGCGCGCGCTGCAGCAGCGACTCGCGCGCGTTCCGGGGCTCGGGTTCCTCAACCCCGGCCGCTACTACGACGTCTACAACACGGCGACCCGCGAGGCGGTGATCCGCATCCAGCTCCGCGCCGACCTCGAGCCGACAGGCGTCGTCGACCGCGCGACCTGGGACGCCGTCGAGGCCGCCTGGCAGCAGCCCGAACCCGTCGAGGAGCCGCCGGATCGGGCGGACCCGGCGCACCCTCCGGCGCACAACCGGGCAGGCGCGCCGCTGGCCTACCTGACCTTCGACGACGGACCGCACCCCACGTGGACACCCGCGGTGCTCGACGTGCTCGAGCGCTACCGGGTGACGGCGACCTTCTTCGTGCTCGGCCAGAACGTCGCCAGGTACCCGACGATCATCGAGCGCATGGTCGAGGGCGGACACGAGGCCGAGAACCACACCTTCGACCACATCTGGCTGAGCAAGGCGGACCGCGAGGACATCGTCGCGCAGGTGACGAGCACGGATGACGCCCTCCACGCCGTCGCGGGGACGAGTGTCGACCCGATCGAGTGTCTGCGGCCGCCGTACGCCGCTACGAACGAGCGCGCCGTCCGCACCGCCGCCGAGCTCGGCAAGTCGATCGTCCTCTGGTCGGTCGACCCGCAGGACTGGCGGCGGCCGGGGGCGGAGCAGATCGCCTCGCACATCCTCGCCAACGTGCGGCCGGGCGCGATCATCCTGATGCACGACGGAGGCGGCGAGCGCTCGCAGACCGTCGCCGCCCTCGAGACCGTGATCGAGGGCCTGACGGGTCGCGGCTACGCCTTCGAGGTAATCTGCCGCTGAGCAGACGCGCGCGAAGGGTGACGACCGTGATGCTGGCCTGTAGCGGACTGCGCGTCCTCGACTTCACGCGGGGCATGCACGGCAACCTCGTCAGCACGATCCTCGCCGACTACGGAGCGGAGGTCGTCAAGATCGAGCCGCCATCGGGCGATCCGTACCGCGGGCGCCCCGCGTGGGGCTTCTGGAACCGTGGCAAGGGCAGCCGCGTCCTCGACCTCAAGTCCGAGGCCGGACGAGCTACCGCGCGCGAACTGGTCGCAACGGCCGACGTGCTGATCGAGAACTTCCGGCCTGGCGTGATGACGCGGCTCGGCCTCGGCTACGAGGACGCCCGGGAACTCAACCCGGCGCTCGTCTACGGCTCGATCACAGGCTTCGGCGCGCGCGGCCCCTGGGCGCACCTCAAGGGTTACGAGGGCATCGTCTCGGCGCTGACCGGGCGCATGCTCGAGTTCTCGAGCCTGCTGCCCGAGCGAGGCGGCCCGGTCTTCGCCGCCGTGCCGTCGGCAAGCTACGGCGCGCTCCACGCGGCGCTGCAGGGGATCCTCGCCGCCTTGCACGTGCGGCGACAGACCAATCGAGGCACGCACGTCGAGACGAGCCTGCTCCAGGGCACCACCGCCTACGACATGCTGCGCTGGTTCGCCCTGCAGGCCGCCGGGGCCGACCCGCTCGCTGCCGACAGGCTCGGGTCCTGGGGCGCGATCCAGCACCAGATCCCGCGTCCCAACTACCTCACAGCGGTCACGAGGGACGGCGTCTGGCTACAGTTCGCGAACACCCTGCCGCACCTGTTCATGGCGCAGATGAACGCCCTCGGACTCACCGACCTCTACTCCGAGCCGCGCTTCGCCGACCTCCCCGCGCTCAAGGACGCGAGGGACAGCGAGGACGTGTGGGAGGCCGTGCTCGAGCGCGTCCGTCAGCGGACCTGGGCCGAATGGAAGCCGATCTTCGACGCCGAGCGCGACATCGCCATCGAGCCGCTCTTCGAAGCGCCCGACGCGTTCGACCATCCCCAGGTCCGGCACAACGAGCACATCATCGAGATCGACGGCGTCGAGCAGGTCGGCCCGATCGTGCGCCAGACCGAGACCCCGGCGGCGCCCGACCGGGGAGCGCCCTCGCTCGGCTCGGCCAACGGCATCGACGCCGGGAGCTGGACGGCCGTGCAGCCGGGCGAGCCCGGCCCCGCACCCGCCGCGCCTCTCGAGGGGACGTTGGTCGTCGACTTCTCGACCTTCTACGCGACGCCGTTCGGGAGCGCGTTGCTCGCCGACCTCGGGGCGCGCGTGATCAAGGTCGAGCCGCCCGAGGGCGAGGTCAGCCGCTACACGGCGGGGCGGATGCTGTTCTACAAGACCACCGGGGGCAAGGAGAGCATCGGGGTCAACCTCAAGACGGCGGAGGGCCAGCAGATCATCCATCGGCTGCTGGCGCGCGCGGACGTTGTCATGCACAACTTCCGCCCCGGCGTCGCCGAGCGGTTAGGCATCGGCTACGAGCAGGCGCGCGACCTCAACCCTCGCGTCGTCTACCACTACGGCGCCTCCTACGGGGACTCCGGCCCCTACTCGTACAAGCCGGCGATGCATCCGATCGCGGGCGCCCTCGGCGGCGGCGCGATCCAGCAGATGCCGCCGAGCGAGCTCCACGCCGACGACGCCGAGCTGCCGATGGACGAGCTCAAGCGCAAGGCCTGGCGCCTGATGAACGCGAACGAGGGCAACCCCGACGTCAACGCGGCGCTCGGCCTCGGGAGCAGTTTGCTGCTGGGCCTGCGCGTCGCCGAGGAGCTGGGCGTCGGCCAGTACCAGCTCACGACGATGATCGCCTCGAACCTCTACGCCAACGCCGACGGCGCCGTCCGTGGTCCGGACGTGCCGCGACGCCAGCAGCCCGACGCCGACCTGCTGGGGCAGGGGCCGCTCTACCGGCTGTACCGCACCGCCGATGACGCCTGGGTCTTCCTCGCCGCCCCGTTCGAGCCCGAGTGGCGCGCGCTCTGCGCGGAGCTGGGGCGCGAGGAGTGGCTCGCCGACCCGCGGTTCGCCAGCGCCGATGCGCGCGAACAGCACGGCGAGGCGCTCGCGGCAGCGCTCGCCGAGGCGTTCCTCGGGCGCGGCGCCGACGAGTGGGAGCGCGACCTCGCCGCCCGCGACGTCGCCTGCGTCCGCGCCGACGCGGCCAACGTGGCCGAGTTCGCCGGGAACGAGGCCAACCGCGAGCTGGGCTTCACCGTCGACGTCAGTCACCCGACGTTCGGGGAGTACTGGCGGCACGGCCCGATCGTCACCCTCGACAGCGCCCCGGCGACCATCGGTCCCGCCTGCGAGCCCGGCGAGCACACCCGCCCGATCCTCGAGGAACTCGGCTACGCGCCCGCGGAGATCGACGGCTTCAAGGAGGCCGGCATCGTCGGCTGGCCTGACGAGGGCGGCGAGGACGCGGCCGCGCTGGCCGCCGAAGAGCGCCAGCGCGAGAAGCTCGCCGCCGCCCGGCCGCGGGGGTAGGGCCGCGCCGCCTGCTCTCGCCCGCATCCAGTGAGCGAGTCCGGGTACAAGCAGAGACCGCCGGGCCCCCGGCGGTCTCGGGTGAGCCTCGAGAAACCAACAGGCCTCGGGCGGATTGATTGTGGTGGAGACGGGGGAGAATCGAACTCCCCGTCCAGCGAGCGTCCGTCACGGATCTGCTACGGGCGTAGTCGGTGAGAAGATCTCACCGGCCTGCCTTCACCGACGAGGGGTGGGCCGGCCAGCCCCAGTAATCTTGGCCGCGAGACCTGTGGCGCGCCTTCGCGGGTGCAGCCCGGCGTTACGTCGCCGCCTCCCGGTCTGCCGGGCTGAGCCCGGGGGCGACGTCACCGCCTGATTAGGCGGCGAGGGCGAGTTCTCGTTCGCCAGTTACGTTTTGCCACCTGTTTAACGAGGGTGGTGGCGCCTCGGCCCGCAATCCGTGTCCGTAGACTCCTGTCGACTCCTATCGTCCCCACGTTGCTGTCGCGCCGCCCGGCGTCCGGCCTTGCCTCCGCTGCGGAGGGCTCAGCGCATCTCCCTGCGCAGCGCCCGCTGCATCGTCCGCTCGGCCTCGCGCGTCGCGATCGCCTGCCGCTTGTCGTAGCGGCGACGGCCGCGACCGAGCCCGACCTCGACCTTGGCCAGCCCGCGGGTCAGGTAGAGCCGCAGCGGGACCAGGGTCATGCCGGGCTGCTCGCGCAGCGCTCGCTCCAGCCGGTTCAGCTCGCCGCGATGCAGCAGCAGCTTTCGCGGACGCGTTGGCTCGTGGTTCTCTCGGGCCGCCGCGTACGGAGCGATATGTACATTGTAGAGCCACAGCTCGCCGTCCTGGAAGCGCCCGAAGCCCTCGGCGATGTTCGCCTGGCCGGCGCGGATCGACTTGATCTCGGAGCCGGTGAGCACCAGACCGGCCTCGAGGCGCTGTGTGATCTCGTAGTCGTAGCGGGCGCGGCGATTCGTCGCGACGGCGCCTCCGTCGCGTGCCTTGCGTTGCCCGCGTGATCGCTTTGCCATGGCGCTGCTCTCCCGGCGACGCCGCCCGCGACGGTGCGCGTGGGCGGGGAGGGAAGTAACTACAGAGGCTACATAACTACGAGCTGGCCGAGCTCTGCGACTCGACCTGCGCCCGCAGCGCGTCGATTGCCCGGAACAGGGCCACGTCGCGCCGCTCCTCGATGTCCTCCACGGTCAACTCCACCTCGATGTCGGGAATAACGCCGCGACCCTCGATGAGGTTGCGATCGGGCGTCAGCCAGCGCGCGATCGAGACGTAGACGGCGCCGCCGTTGCTGAGGTCGCGGGCGTGGCTGACGGTGCCCTTGCCGAAGGAGTTCGCGCCGACCACGATCGCGCGGCCGTTCTCCTGGAGCGCAGCCGCCAGCAGCTCGGAGCCGGAAGCGGAGAACTCGTCCTGCAGGATCGCGATCGGCAGATCCGTGAACGCGCCCGGCTGCGCGTCGTAGACCTGCTCGTTCCCGTCGCGATCGACCTGCACGAGGATCGTGCCGCCGTCGAGGAACATGTCGGCCACCTGCGCGGTCTCCACCAGCAGGCCGCCGGGGTTGCTGCGCACGTCGAGGACCAGCCCCTTGACGTCGCCGGCCGCCTCGATCGCCTGCCGCAACTCGGTGGGCGTGCGCGCGGTGAAGGTGCTGATGCGGATGTACGCGAGGTCCGTGACCTCGTTGTCGTCGCTGTCCTTGAGCACGCCGCCCGGCGGCGCGGTGCCGACCGAGGCCACGAGGATCTCGTCGCGCGTGATCGGGATCAGTTCCTCGCTGCCGTCGCTGTGCCGGACCAGCAGTTCGACGGTCGTGCCGGTGCGCCCGCGGATGCGCAGCACGGCCTTCTCGACGCTCCAGCCCTCGGCGGACTCGCCGTCCACCTCGAGGATGACGTCGCCCGGCTGGATGCCGGCGCGCTCGGCGGGCGTGCCGGGCAGCGGGCGGACGATCACGACATAATTGTCCTGCTGCGCGATCGTCGCGCCGATGCCCTGGAAGGCACCCCGGAAGTCGCCCCGCGAGACCTGGAACGTTCGCGGGTCGATATAGGTCGAGTGGGGGTCGTTGAGGGCGGTGAAGATACCGCCGATCGCGCCCTCGAACAGGTACTGGCGGTCGATGCGATCCGGGTCGACGAAGTCCTCTTCGAGGATGTCGATGATCTCCTCGAAGATCCCCGAGTGGATCGTGCCGCCGTCCTCGATGGAGGCGGACTCAGGCGTCTCGGTGGGGTCCGCCACCGGAGTGGCGGTCACCTCGGCGACGGCGGCGGGGGCCGCGACCTCGTCACCTTCGTCGAAGACGATCACGGCGGCGAGGAACCCGGCCGCGAGGAGCAGCACGCCGATCAGCGCCGAGAGCACGGCGACGAGGGCGTTACGCGCCGCGTTCGAGTTCATGCTGCGCTCCCCGTACTGGTGTCAGCCTCGGCACGCATCAAGTCTACCACCGCGCTGTGTATCGCCGACTTAAACCGCGGCCCTCCACGCCCGGACCGGGCGTGAGCGGAAGCCGGGAAGAGCCGGCGCATCGGCGTCGACCGGAATCGGCAGGCGTGCCCGTGCTCCGGCGTTAGAGGGAGGTTGGAACCCGCGCGCGGAGCACGTCGATCGCCCGATGCAGCGCGACGTCGCGCTGCTCCTCGACGTCCTCGGCGGTGAGTTCCACCGCGATGTCCGGAATGACGCCGCGACCTTCGATCAGGTTGCGATCGGGCGTCAGCCAGCGGGCGATCGAGACGTAGAGGGCGCCCCCGTTGCTGAGTTCGCGGGGAAGGCTGACGGTCCCCTTGCCGAAAGAGGGTGTGCCCACCACGACTGCCCGGTCGTTCTCCTGCAGTGCCGCTGCGAGCAGCTCGGAGCCGGAGGCCGAGAACTCGTCCTGCAGGATCACGAGCGGCAGGTCCGTCAGCACGCCCGGCTCTGCTCTGAAGACCTGCTCGTGCCCGTCGCGATCGACTTGGACGACGATGGTTTGGCCGTCGAGGAACAGGTCTGCCGTCTCCATCGTCTCCACCAGCAGACCGCCCCGATTGCTGCGCAGGTCGAGGATCAGCCCGCTCACGTCGCCGACATCCTCGACGGCGCGCCGCAACTCGGTCGGGGTACGGGCGGTGAAGGTGTGGATGCGGATGTAGGCGAGGTCGGCGACTTTGCTGGCGCCGCCGTCCATGAGCACCCCGCCAGGCGGTTCGGTGTCCACCGAGGCCACGAGGATTTCATCACGGGTGATCGCGACCCGCTCCTCGCTTCCGTCGGCGTGCCGGATCAGCAGCTCGACGGTGCTGCCGATCTCGCCGCGGAGCCGCAGCACGGCCTCGTTCACGCTCCAGCCTGCGGTCGACTCGCCATCGACCTCGAGAATGATGCCGCCGGATCGAAGCCCGGCGCGCTCCGCAGGCGTGCCGGGCAGCGGTTGCACGATCACGACATAATTGTCCTGCTGCGCGATCGTCGCGCCGATGCCCTGGAAGGCGCCGCGGAAGTCGCCTCGCGAGACCGCGAACGTTGGGGGGTCGATGTAGGCCACGTGCGGGTCGCCGAGCGAGGTGACCATGCCGTTGATCGCCGCCTCGAGCAGGGCTGCACCGTCGACCGGCTCGACGAAGTCGTCCTCGAGAATGGCGATGATCTCGTCGATGAGCGCGGAATACACCGCACCGCGCCCGCTCGCGGCTACAGTTGGCGGCGGCATAGCGGGGACATCCGCGACGGCGGTGGGCGCCGTATCCACCTCGTTGCCGTCGACGACGATGATGGCAGCGAGGAAACCGGCGGCGACGAGCAGGACGCCGATCAGCGCCAGGAACGCCGAGGCGAGAGCGTTTCGAGCCGCGTTCGGCCTCATGCCGGGCCCCTCGCGCTTCTCCGGTCGCGACTGCCGCGATCGAGTCTATCATCGCATTTGCCGACTCAAACATAAGAAAGATAGGGCGAAGCAAACCAGCGTGATCGGTAGCGATTCCGCGATTCGAGGGGAATGGCCGTCCCGAGCCCTCTCGTGAGGAACGCCGGATCGAGGACGCGTGCGCTCGATCTGCCGCGCGCACGCGCGGAGGCTATCCGAAGCCCCGGCGGATCCCGGCGCGGCCGTGGTAGCGCAGGGATCCTTGCAACCGGCCGGTGGAAGTCCGGGGAGCGACGGCGCCCGAGATGTGGAGCCGGCGCGTGCCGGAACACTGCCCGCGCGGCGGCCCTATCCCGCACCGGTCAAGGGGTACACACCCATCGATAGCCTTATGTAACGTATGTGCAATCCCCGCGCGTTACGCGCGGGCGGCGAGGTCGCGTAGCGCCTTGAGCACCGTCTCGCCGTGCTCGGCGGCGCGGGCGCGCCTCCAGACGCGTAGCAGCTTGCCGTCCGGCCCCACGATGAACGTCGATCGCGTCATGCCGATGCTCTTGCGGCCGTAGAGCGTCTTCTCTCCCCACGAGCCGTAGCGCGTCGAGACCTTCGCGCCCTCGTCGGAGAGCAGCGGGAAGCGCAGGCCGTGCTCCTCGCGGAAGCGCCGGTGTGTCTCCGCGTCGTCGGTGGAGACGCCGAGGATCACGGCGCCCTCGGCGGCGATCTCGGCGTTCGTGTCGCGGAGGGAGCAGGCCTGCGTCGTGCAACCCGGCGTGAAGTCCCGCGGGTAGAAGTACAACACGACGGTCTGCCCGCGGTAGTCGCTCAGGCGATGCGTCTCGCCGTCCTGGTCCGCCAGCGTGAACGCCGGCGCGCGGTCGCCGGCCTCGAGGGTGATCGCCATCGGCTGCTTCCTCCAGAGCGCCCGGCCGCTAGCCGGACTGCGGGTTGTCGCTGGGGAACGCGACCAGCGAGGTCGTGGACTGGATGCCCTCGATGGTGCGGATCTCGCCGGAAAGGATCGGGGGGATCTCGGTCAGGTTCTCCGCGACGATCTCCGCGACGATGTCGTACGGCCCCATCACCTCGCTGACGGAGTGGATGCGCGGCAGCGCCGCGAGCGTGGCCGTGACGTGCCGCGTGCTCCCGGGGTCCGTGACAATCAGCACGTACGCCTTGACCACGCTGTCCCCTCTCGGCGCGTCCGCGGCGGTCCCGCAACGTCATCATGCGAAGGCGCCCCGATACGGGCAGCGCACCATAAGTTATGTCGCTATCCGGGTCTCGGCGCTCGCGCGCGTCGCGGACCCAGCCCCCCGCACCGCGCCGCGCACTATGCTTGCGCGGACGGCGGTCCGAACCCGAGGAGGGCGCGATGGTCGACTTCGCGGACAGCCCCGAGCAGGCGGCCTGGCGACGCGAGGTCTCCGAATACATCGACGCGCACCTGCCGGCGAAGCTGCGCGACGACGCGCGGTACAGCGGCCTCGGCGGCCCCGGCTCGGCCTCGGTGTGGCCGGACGACGAGGAGCACCAGGCGCTGGTCAAGCAGTTCCGCCGGGCGCTGATCGAGCGCGGCTGGACCGCTCCCGGCTGGCCGAAGGAGTACGGGGGCGCCGACCTCTCCGTAGAGGAGCAGTTCATCCTCAACGAGGTGCTGGCCGACTTCCGCGCCCCCGGCGGCGGCGGCGTCCCGGACCTGGTGGGCGCCACGATCCTCGTGCACGGATCGGAGGAGATGAAGCAGCGCTTCCTGCCCGGCCTGATGCGCGGCGAGGATCGCTGGGCGCAGGGCTACTCGGAGCCCGGCGCCGGCTCGGACCTCGCCTCGCTGCAGACGCGGGCGGACCGGGACGGCGACGACTTCGTGCTCAACGGGCAGAAGATCTGGACCTCGTTCGCGGACCAGGCGAAGTGGCTGTTCGGGCTCTTCCGCACGGACCCGGACGCGCCCAAGCACCGCGGCATCACCTATCTGCTGCTGCCGATGGACACGCCCGGCATCAGCGTCCGCACGATGGAGCAGATCAACGGCAACCGGGAGTTCAACGAGGTCTTCTTCGAGGACGCCCGCGTGCCCGCACAGAACGTCGTGGGCGAGGTCAACCGCGGCTGGTACGTGGGCGCCACGCACCTCGACTTCGAGCGCTCCTCGATCGGCTCCGGCGTGCACATCCTGCTCACGCTGGACGACCTGCGGCGGCAGATCGAGGGCGAGGCGCCGGCCGGCATGGCGGCGCGTGCACGGGCGGACCGCGCCCCTACCCTGCGAGGTGAGATCGCCGACTGCTACATCGAGGGGCACCTCGCGCGGCTCTTCTCCTACCGGGTGATCTCGCTGCAGCTGCGAGGCGGCATCCCCAACTACGAGGCGTCGATGCAGAAGCTGTTCACGGACGTGCTCGTGCAGCACATCGCGCGCACGGCCATGAAGACACTCGGGCTCTACGGGCAGCTCTGGGACACGGACGATCCCCGGACGCCGCTGCGCGCTCGCTGGTCACGCGGTTATGTCGGGTGCGTCGCCGCCACGATCGGCGGCGGGACCTCCGAGATCCAGCGCAACATCATCGCCACGCGAGGCCTCGGCCTGCCGCGATCCTGAAGCCGCGGGGGCCCTCACGGGGGCGGCCCTCCCTCACCTAACCCTCTCCCTCTGGTCGAGGGGACCGGAAAGGGGCGACCGCCCCCCTCTCCCGTCATTCCGGTGGAGCCGGAATCCAGGCGCACCGGACCACCCGTGCGACCCCAAGAGCCCCGGCGGCGCGACGACCCTCCGGCGAAGCGCCCTCACCCTGGCCCTCTCCCTCGGGGCGAGGGGACCGGACAGGGTGCGCTCGCTGCCCTGAGGGGAGGGTCTCGCGACGGTCTCCGGAGGGCTATGGATCGCCATAACGCCTGTTGCTGGAATGTGGCCCGCGAGTCGCGCGCGCAAACGTGAGTGTTGATAGTTGAACGTAGCCGTATCCGCGCCCGATACTGCTTGCAAGAAGCATCGCATTCGCGATGCAGCGGGAACCTCCCCAGGACAGTCGCGAGGCCGGGCGCTCCGATGACGGCACTCCCGATCACACGCCGCAGAGTCCCACGCGAGGTGGTCGCCGGATCGGCGTTGCCGATCCGTGTATGCTCGCGCGCGATTGGCGGCCCTGGCTCCCCGCTCGGATCGATCGGCGACCTCCCAGGCGCGACTCCGGGGTAAGGACAGATGAGTACAGACCTGATCGTCCGGTTCGCAGGTGAAGGTGGCCAGGGGCAGGTGACCGCCGCCGAGGGACTTGCGCAAGCAGCCGGCCGCGTCGGCTACCACGTGCAGACCTATTCCACCTACCCCTCGCAGATCAAGGGCGGCCCCACCTGGGCGCAGACCCGCATCTCCACGAACCCGATCCAGCACGACGGCGACGCACTGGACATCCTCGTCGTACTCAACCGCGAGGCTTACGAGAGCCACGTCGCCGAACTGCGCGACGGCGGTGTGCTGGTCTACAACGCGGAAGACTTCGAGCTGGAGTCCAACGGCAACGCCGTCGGCATCGCCGTCGACGAGCTGGCGCGCTCCACCGGCAACCCGCGCGCGGCCAACATGGTCGTGATCGGCGCGGTCGCCGCGCTCGGCGGGATGCCGCCCGAGTACTTCGAGGACTTCATCCGTGAGCGCTTCACCCGAGGGCGCGACAACGACCAGCAGATCATCGACGCCAACATCGAGGCGCTGAAGCTCGGCGTGCAGGAGATCGAGCGCGCGGGCTTCAAGGTCTCCGACCTCGACGAGCCGCCGTCCGAGAACGGCCCGCGCGTCGTGATCAAGGGCAACGACCTGCTCTCGCTCGGCGCGATCACCTCGGGCCTCGACATCTTCGTCGGCTACCCGATCTCGCCGGCGACGACGATCCTCGTCTTCATGGAGGACCACCTCACCGGCGAGGGCAAGTCGGTCGTCCAGGCGAGCTCCGAGATCGAGTCGATCTCGACGATCATCGGCGCGGGCTACGCCGGCAGGAAGGCGATGACCTCGACGGCCGGTCCGGGCCTCAGCCTGATGGGCGAGGGCCTCGGCTTCGCCTGGATGGCGGAGATCCCCTGCGTGGTCGTCGACGTCCAGCGCGGCGGCCCGGCCACGGGCCTGCCGACGAAGACGGAGCAGTCAGACTTGCTCGCCTGCCTCAACCCCGGCCACGGCGACCTGCGGCTGCCGGTCATCGCGCCCGGCACCGTCGAGGAGTGCTGGACGGCCGGAATCATGGGCCTCAACTGGGCCGAGCGGTACCAGGGTCCGGTGATCGTGCTCAGCGAGATGCAGCTCGCCGAGCGCGCACAGGACATCCCGCGCCCCGACCCCGCGACCGCGCACGTCGAGCATCGCGTCGTCTCCCAGGGCGAGGTGGGCAACCGCCGCTACGCCGGAGACGGGGTGACGCCCTTCCCCGTGCCGGGCGGGGCCGGCGCCTACGTCGCCAACGCCTCCGAGCACGACGAGCAGGGCGACACCGTCCACCAACCGGATACGCACCCGACGATGACGGCGCGGCGCTTCAACAAGCTCAAGATCCTCGAGGACGGCGACTACGAGCTGGACAACGCGGACTCGCCCGTGGCGCTGATGCCGTGGGGCGGCTCGAAGGGCGCGGCGCGCGCAGCCTACGAGGAGCTGCGCGCGGCCGGCGTGGACATCGGGTGGAGCTACACGATGTACCTCAACCCGCTACCCCCGCCGCTGCTCGAGCACCTGCGCAGCAAGGAGCTGGTGCTGGTGCCGGAGCTCAACTACCTCGGTCAGTTCTCGAGTATCTTGCGTCAGCTCGGCGTGCCTGCGGAGTCGCTCACGCAGTTCACCGGGTTGCCGTTCAAGGTGAGGGATCTTGTGGGACGAGTCCAGGAGCGTTGCGGCGCCGGAAGGCTGGCTCAGGTATGACCAAGCGCAATCCCGACTACGACTTCAAGTGGTGCCCCGGCTGCGGGGACTTCGCGGTGGTGCGCGCCGTCGAACTCTCCCTCGCCGAGTGGGTGAACACCTCGAACCGCCCGATCGAGGAGACCGTGATGGTCGCCGGGATCGGCTGTTCCGGGAACCTCGTGCACCTGCAGGAGGGTCCGCAGCCGTTTGGCATCCACGGCATCCACGGCCGCACCCTGCCGATCGCGCTCGGCGTCAAGTCGGCGCGGCCGGACCTCAACGTCGTGGTCGTCGCCGGCGACGGTGACTTCCTCAGCATCGGCGGGGAGCACATCGCCCCTGCTGCGAAGCGCAACCTCGATGTCACCTGCATCATCATGGACAACGGCGTCTACGGGCTCACCAAGGGCCAGGCCTCGCCGACGACCGAGTTCGGCCAGATCACGCCGACCACGCCCTACGGCAAGCTCGACGACCCGGTGAACCCGCTGCTGCTGTACCTCTCGTACGGCGTGCCGTTCATCGTCTCCGCGATCTCGACGCGGCCGCGCGTGCTGGCCCAGCAGATCGGCGAGGCGATGGACTACCCGGGCTTCTCGATCGTCCACGTGCAGTCGCCCTGCACGACGTACAACGACACCTACGAGGCGCTGAAGGGCAACCCGGCCAAGGGCATCGACCCCGGCGCCTGGGAGATCCCGGACAGCCACGACCCGGGCAACCTCTCCGCCGCGCTCGACCTCGTGCGCGAGGCCGGCATCCCGATCGGCCTGCTGCACCGCGCCAACGAGAGCGTTCCGATGCACGAGCGGCTGGTCGAGGCGAAGGAGCGGCTGCGCGTCAAGACGCGCAGCGTCGACCAGTTGCTCGACATGGTCGCCGTCTGAGCAGACGCGGCGGGCGATGAGTATGACGAGGGCAGCCGCGCGGCTGCCCTCGTTCGTTGGGCGGACCGCCCCAACGGCCGGGATGGCGCGATGAGCGAAGCAAGCGCGGAGCGCCGAGCGGTGACCGTCGAGGGCGTGCGGCTGCGTTTCGCCGCGGCGCACATGGCCACGCTCGGCGACGAGCTGGAGCCGCTGCACGGCCACAACTACATCGTGCGCTGCCACGTCGAGGGCGCGCTCACGGCCGACCACTGGGTGATCGACTTCAGCGTGCTCAAGCGCCTCGTGCGCGAGGCCTGCGAGCGCCTCGACCACCGCTTCCTGCTCCAGCGCGACTCGCAGCTACTCGGGATCGAGGAGCAGCCGGACGCCTGGGTCGTTCGCTTCGGCGATCACGAGTACCGCTTCCCTGCCTCCGACGTCGCCGCGCTGCCAATCGAGAACAGCACCGCCGAGCTGCTGGCGCAGTGGCTCTGCGAGACCGTCGTCGCCGCACTCGCCGCCGAAGGCGCCGACAACCTCACGCGCATCGCCGTCGAGGTCGAGGAGATGCCCGGCCAGTCCGGCAGCTACGAACGCGCGCTGGCTGCCGGGTAACGTCACCAATCCTGTGACGCCGTCGCGTTGACAGTGGCCGGGCCGCGCGTACCATCGAACCAGCCCGGCCGTGCGGAGAGGTAAGCAGTGCGCATCAACTGGGAAGAGGCGATCAACCAGATCTTCGCGAGCCGGCTCACCTGCCCGCGCTGCCAGACCGACTTCGAGGCGCTCGTCGTCGGCTACTCCCGCAAGCCCGAGCTCTCGCCCTACGCGCCGCGCCACCGCAACTGCCCGCGCGGCGACAGCTGCGAGGCGCGCAAGCTCGTCACGCTGTGCCAGGACTGCGCGCGCTCCGAGCGGCTGCGCGGCTCAACCGCCGACGCCGGCCAGCTGCTCGAGACCTACATGCTCGACTGCCGCCGCGACCTCGAGGACACGCTCGACTACCTCGCCGAGTACTGGCGCGACGAGTTCGACCTCGACGAGGAGAGCTTCGACCGCCGCCTCGAAGAGGTCGACCCGGATGCCTACCGCGAGGAGGCGGAGTGGCGGCGGCGGCTCGAGGAGGAGTACCTGCGCTACCACCGCGAGTTCCGCGAGCTGAAGCGCCGCATCCCGGCCGCCGGCTGGCGCGCCGAGTATGTGGAGGAGATCCGCTCCCTCGGCTACGACACCGTCCTCGGCGACTGAGCCGGCGCGGCGGAGACGATGGCGTACGACAAGCCCCTTCCGGAGCCGACGCCGGAGACCCAGGAGTTCTGGGACGGCCTGAAGCGGCATGAGCTGCGCATCCAGCGCTGCCTCGACTGCGATCGCTTCTACTTCTTCCCCCGCCCGTTCTGCCCGCACGCGGGCTGCCGCTCCGGCAACGTGCAGTGGGAGACCGTCTCCGGCCGCGCGAAGCTCCACACCTACGTGATCTCGCATCGCGGCTTCGGGGGCTTCGCCGACGACGCTCCCTACGTGATCGCCGTCGTCGAGCTGGACGAGGGGCCGCGCATGATGACCAACCTCGTCGAGGTGGAGCCGACGCCGGAGGCGCTGCCTGTCGATATGCCGCTCGAGATCGTCTACGACGACGTCACCGACGAGGTGACGCTGGCCAAGTTCCGGCCGGCGCGAGGCTAGCGAGGAGCCGGTCATGCCCTCAGCGAGCCGCCTCAGGCGCAAGGTCGCGATTGTCGGCGCCGCGGAGACGGAGCTCGGCGTCCTCCCGGACCGCTCGATGATCCAGCTGCACGCCGAAGCCGCGCGGCTCGCCCTCGCCGACGCGGGGCTGACCGAGGACGACGTCGACGGCATCGCCACCGCGGGCACGACGCCGGCGGACATCTCGGAGTACCTGCACATCTCGCCGCGCTGGGTGGACGGGACCGCCGTCGGCGGTGGTTCGTTCCTCATGCACGTCGGCCACGCGGCCGCGGCGATCGAGGCCGGCTACTGCGACACGGCACTGGTCACGCACGGCGAGTCCGGCCGCTCGCGTGTCGGCATGCCGCCGGGTGACGCGGGGCCGTCGAGCATCCAGGGGCAGTTCGAGCACCCGTTCGGAGGCTGGGGCCCGCCCAGCATGTTCTCGATCCCGCAGGTGCGGCATATGCACCACTTCGGCAGCACCGAGGAGCAGTTCGCCGCCGTCGCCGTTGCGACGCGACGCTGGGCGACGCTCAATCCCCGGGCGATGATGCGCGACCCGATCAGCGTCGAGGACGTGCTGAACTCGCGGCTGATCGCCTGGCCGCTGCGCCTGTTCAACTGCTGCCTCGTCACCGACGGCGGCGGCGCGCTGGTGCTGGTCAGCGAGGAACGCGCGCACGACTTCCCGAAGCCGCCCGTCTGGCTGCTCGGCCGCGGCGAGGCGACCGCCCATCGCTCGATCACCTTCATGGACGACATGACGGAGTGGACGCCCGCGAAGCAGACCGGCGCGAGCGCCTTCGCGATGGCCGGGCTCGACCACGCCGACATCCGCCACCTGATGCTCTACGACGCCTTCACGCACGTGCCGGTCTACGCCCTCGAGGCGCTCGGCTTCGTGGAGCCGGGCGAGGGCGCCCCCTACTTCGCGGAGATGCATACCGCGCCCGGCGGCGAGCTGCCGGTCAACACCAACGGCGGCGGGCTCTCCTACACGCATACCGGCATGTACGGGATGTTCGCGATCATGGAGTCGGTGACGCAACTGCGCGGCGAGGCCGGCGAGCGCCAGCTCCCCAACCTCGAGCTGAGCATGACGCACGCCCCGGCCGGCATGTTCTCCGGCACCTCGACCCTGATCCTCGGCAACCTGTAGCGGCGGCGTTCACTCGCGCCTGGACGGAGGACCTCAATGGACCTGGGCGTGATGATCGAGGGACAGGAGGGGCTCGGCTGGGAGCTGTGGCGGCGCATCGCCCGCTTCACCGACGACGCCGGCTTCGAGTCGCTCTGGCGCTCCGATCACTTCCACTCCCTGATGGGCCCACGCGACCGCGACGCACTCGAGACCTTCATCTCCTTCGTCGTGGCCGCCGAGGAGACCGAGCGCGTCCGCTTCGGGCCGCTGGTCGCCTCGATGACGTTCCGCCACCCCTCGCTGCTCGCGCGGATGGCGGCGCAGCTCGACCAGCTCAGCGGCGGGCGCTTCGTGCTCGGCGTCGGCGCCGGCTGGAACGTCGGGGAGCACGAGGCTTTCGGCCTTCCCTTCCCCAGCCTGCGCGAGCGCATGGACCGCCTCGAGGAGGGCGTGCAGGTCGTGCTGGCGCTGCTCGGCGACGGGCCCGCGAGCTTCGAGGGCCGCCACTACCGCCTCTACGAGGCGATCTCCCATCCCAAGCCCGCGCAGCGGCCGCTCCCGCTGCTGGTGGGTGGCCGCGGCGAGCGCCGCACGCTGCGGATCACGGCCCGCTACGCGCAGGAGTGGAACTTCGCCGGTGTCGACCTCGACGAGTACGAGCGGCTCGCAGGCGTGCTCGCCGCGCACTGCGAGGACGTCGGTCGCGACGCCTCGGAGATCCGTCACTCGCAGATGGCGGGGTTCGTGATCGGGCGCGACGAGGCGGAGCAGCGCGCGCACTTCGAGCGCATCGCCGCGCAGGCGCCCGCGCTGGTGCGGGCAGGCGGGCGCGCGATTGACGCTCGCCAACCGCAGGCTGCCCAGTCAATCGAGGAGACGCTCTCGGTCCTCGCGACGCGGGGCTGGCTGATCGGCACGCCGGACGCGATCGTCGAGCAGATCGGGCGCTGCGAAGAGGCGGGGATCGCGGGCATGATGCTGCAGCACCACGCGCTCGCGGACTTCGACTCGCTCGAACTGATCGCCTCGCAGGTTCTGCCGCAGGTGCAGTCCTGACCTCCTGTTGTGTAGCGGTTCGGGCCGCCGCTACTCGGCGGCGTGGACGGTGAAGCGGCCGCTGTCGCTGCGCCCGAAGACCTCGGGGAAGAACGTTTCCTCAGCGTGCGCGGGGGCAAGGAAGAAGTCCCCGGGTGTCGTCGCCCTCGCGTAGTAGACGTAGACATGCATCCCCTTCGGCAACCGGTCGGCAAGCAGCACGACCCGGTCGTCGCGGATATCGGTCTGGTCCCACGGGCTGTAGTACCAGCCGTACCAGGGGGCGTAGTAGCCGGGTCCCCCCTTCGTCCAGGCCCGGGTGCGGTCGTCTTCCAGCTGCCGGCGCAACTCGATCGGCACGATCTTCAGCCGCGGGTCGATCGGCTCGAGGCCCGCGGGGAGGAAGTCCTCGACCTTCGCAAACACGCGATCCGTCGGAGCGATCACCGTCACCTCGATCCGCACCACGTCACCGAGCGACGCGCTCGTGATCGGCTCGTCGGGGTTGTCCAGCAGCGTGTAGCGGTGCGAGACGGCGAAGCCGCGGTTCAGCGCCTCGATGTCTTGCGCGGGCGTGACGTAGCGCAGGTTGAGGCCGTAGTACATGCGCCCGGGACCGCTCGCATCGCGCTCGAACTGCACGCGGCTGACCTCGCCCAGCGGCAGGTCGGCGAGCGCGACGCTCGTAGCGTCGCGGTAGTCGCCCGCGGGCACGTCGAAGTGGCCGTCCAGCACGCTGTCCGCGTTGACCCAGACCTCGTAGTCGTACTGCCCGAGGTGTTCGCCGGTCAGCTGGGCGTAGGCGCCGAGCGCGGCCATCCCCTGCGAGCGCTCGACAGTGGTCTTCCAGCGCTGCGCCGTGCGGGTGATCGACAGCCAGCGTGCGGTCTCCTCGATCAGGGTGTGCTGAGGATCGGCCGCGGTGAGGGCGCGCAGTACGAGCGCCGTGGTGCGCACGCTGCCGTTATGCATCGAGCCGGCGATCCGCCCGTCCCGCCAGTGGTTGCCGTTGGCGCTCGCGACGGTGGCGGCCGTGAGGTCGTTGAGCAGCGTGCGTACGGCCTCGTGGTCCGGCTCGTGACCCGTGGCGAGCAGGCCGAGCAGCAGGTAGGCACGTCCCCAGCTGGTCAGCTGCGCACGGTGCTGCTCGACGATGGCGCGCATCGTGCCCGCCTGCTGCCTGGCGATCTGGCTCGTCACGTCGCCGCGATTCGCGGCGTCGGTGAGCGCGTAGAGCAGGAAGGCGTGCTGGTTCGGGTCCGCGGGCCACTGGACATCGGTCCGGCGGTGCACGTGATTCGTGATCAGCCGCCAGGCCTGCCCGAGCACGTCGTACGGGACGTTGTAGCCGGCATCGCGCGCCTCGCCGAGGGCGATCAGCACCCAGCCGGTGCACATCGGGTCGCTCGAGCACGTTCGGCACCAGCCCCAGCCGCTGTCGTAGCGCTGCCGGCTGATCAGCTCCGTCAGGTCGGCGAGCAACTGCCCCCGCTGCGTGGTGCTGAGGCCTCGCGCCGTGCCGCGCTGCACCGCGACGCTCGCGATCACGCGGCTGGCGATCGTGATGTTCGACTCGTAGCGGTCCGGAGCTGGTCGGAAGTGGGCCAATTCCTCGTCGAGCGCGCCGACGATCGAGCCCTGGACCGAGATCTCCAGCGAGCCGCTGCCCGTGATCACGTAGTCCGGCAGGTAGACCGCCTCGACGGCCAGCGAGTCCTTGACCACTCCGCCCGTCGCGGTCGTCTCCGGCGTCACGTCGAGGTGCACGGGCAAGCTGATCTCGACGGCGTCACCGTACCCACCGGCAGCGGCGGCGCGGAAGCGGATCGTCGCCGTGCCCGCCGCGAGCGCGCGGGCGGACCACTCGAACACCGCCGAGCGGTCCGAGGCGACGCGGGCCACCCGCAGCGCTCCGCCCTCGAGGGTCACACCCTCGACCTCGATAGTGACGGCAACATCCCGTGCACTGGCCGTGCCGTTGCGCACCAGGGTGCGCAGCGTAACCTCGTCGCCGACGCGCAAGAAGCGGGGCAGCGCCGGACGCACGAGCAGCGGCCGTGTGACCAGCAGCTCGCTGGTGCCCTCGCCGACCTGGGTCGTGCCGCTCACGGCTCGCGCCTGCGCCCGCCAGGTGGTGGCGTTGTCCGGCAGCGTGAGCTCGAAGCTGGCCCGGCCGTTCTCGTCCGTGGTGAGCTGTCCGATCCAGAGCGCCGTGTTCTTGAAGTTCGAGCGAAGGGTCGCGTCGCCACCCGCGCCCTTGCCACCCAGATCCTCGGGCTCCGGCTCCTTGAGCACGTCGTTCCTGCGGTCGACCGAGACGGCGAGCGACGATCCGGTCGAGACGCCGAGCGGACGCTGGAACCAGAACGCGCGCAGCCCGTCCGGCCCCACCTCGTCCGCCAGCGAGAGCACCGCCTGGTCGACGATGGCGACCGAGACCTCCGAGGCCGCGCCCCGGCCCTGCCAATCCGTGACCTGCACCTCGTAGCGGACGGTCTCGCCGGGCGCGGCCCGTTCGCGATCGGGCGTGATCCGCACGTCGAGCCTGCGCGGGGCCGTGGAGACCGGAAGCTCGACCGTCCCGATGTGATAGCGAGGCAAGGGGTCGTCCGCCGTCGGCGCGCGGTAGAGCACGACGCTGACGTAGACGTTGGGCAGGTGCCTGTCCTCGATCGGGATCCGCAGCACCTCGCTGTTCGTCTCGAAGACGCGCACCTCGCTGCTGAGCACGCGCCCGCGCTCGATCGTGACGAGGCCGGTCGCCCCCTCGAACGGCGTGGGCACAAGCACCTCGGCGACATCGCCGACCTCGTAGCTCTCGCGGTCGGCAACCAGCTCGATGATGTCGTCGTTGCGCACGCGCCAGTACGCGCGCTGTTGCCCGCTGACCCAGAGGAAGCGGGCCGAGCGCGCCACGCGGCCCTGCTCGTCGATGGACTCCGCCACGATCCGGTACGAGCCGGAACTGGGCGGCGTGAAGAAGATCGAGGCCTCTCCGTCCGCGTTCGTCGTGAGCGTCCGCACCTCGATCTCCGTGTCGAGGGGTTCACTGTGGTAGCTGCGGCCGCCCCCGGGCGTCTGGACTTTCGTCGTGACCCACTCACGCTGGAAGAAGCGCACGCTGATCGGGCGGCGGGGAGCGATCTCACCCTCGACATCGACCGTCACCAGGTGCACACGCGCCGCCTTGCCGGCCGTGGCGATGTAGGACTCGGGGCGGACTCCCACGTACCACGCGGCGGGATGGACCGTGACGGTGGTGCTGTTGGCCACGACCTGCGCGTTCGCGTCCGTGACCGTGGCGCTGATCGTGAACTCCTGAGCGCCCTCGCCGGGATCGAGCGCCGCCGGAACCTGGATTCGCGCGTCGCCCGAGGCGTCCGTGTTCGCGCTGCCCTGGGCGCGCAGCGGCCGGTCGACCTCTGCCCACCAGTAGCGGTCATAGGCGGAGAACGAGTAGCGCTCGTACCCCTCGACACGGATCCGTGCAGGTGACGAGAGCACCGCCCAGTCGACGGCCTGGTCGTTGACGGGCCCGCCGAAGAAGAAGCGCGCGCGCACCTCGGCGTCGATCTGCTCGCCGTCGATGTAGTGCGCCCGCGGCGCTTCGACCTCGACCTTGAACTCGGGTACGCGGAACTCCGCGACCGAGAAGCTCGTGGAGGTGATGTAGGCCCCGCTGTCGCGCATGAGCCGCACGTAGTAGCGCCCGGTCTTCGCCTCGTCCGGCAGGATCCCCTCGCCGGTGATCGTCCCCAGCTCGTTGCTCTCGATGCTCGTGTTCAGGATCTCCCTGCCGCTGCGATCGCGGATGCTCACGCGGAAGGCCGTGCCTGTTTCGGGAAGCGAGTAGGCCGCGTCATCCTCGTGGCGTACGACACCCTTGAAGGAGACGGTCTCGCCGGGCCGGTAGATTGGCCGGTCCGTGTAGAGATGCCCGAGCAGCCTCGGACGAGACATCGAAAACGGCACCTCGAGCTGCCAGGGGGCGCTTCCCTGTTGCCAGTGTGTCGACGCCGTGCCGTGGTGTCCGGCCGAGTCGACCCTCACGATGTGACGCCCGCTCCCGCCCACCGACGGGAACCACGCGAGCCCGTCGGCGTCCGTCGTCGCAGTCGTCGTGGTCTCGACCTCGGCCCCGGCGAGCGGTTCGCCGGTCTCGTAGTCGAGCACCCACACGAGGAGTTCGTCGGACGAGACCTTCGTGACGATCGTTGTATCGACGACGCTGAGCATCACCTTGCTGGTCCCGCCCGCGCTCGTCGCCACCAGGAGGTAGTCGCCCGTCGCGAGCGGCCGGCCGTCACCGAGCGTCGTGGAGTGGGGGCGGCGTGAGCCGCGCAGCTCCTCGGCGATCTCCTCGGTCCAGATACGCAACGGATCGTTCGAGGGCACGAAGGGGGTCCACTTCCGGTTGACCCAGGTGTCGATGTAGTTGCGGCGCAGCAGCAGTTCCGCTTCCGTGTCGGTCAGCGGGTGCAGCTGGAAGTGGACCTTGTCGACGTGGGCGGCGAAGTAGTACAGCTCCTGCTGGTGCGTCGCCGACCAGGTCACGAACTGACCCGGTGTCTGGAGGTACATCCACGGCCGGGGGGCCGGCCGGGCCCGTGTCGTGAACGAGAACTCGTGAGCCGGGAGCGGGCGGCGGCCGCGATCGCGCACGCCTGCCTCGATCTTCACCGTGTAGTGAGTCAGGTACTCGAGCGGCGCGTAGATGTAGGCGCGGTCGTAGTACACGTCGACATCGATCTTTTCGGAGTCAATGCCGCTGATCGAGATCCGGTCGACGAAGGACCCGGAATCCATCGGGTTGTTGTAGTCGAGCCTGATCCGGTAGGTGCCCGCGCCCGTGGCGCCGTCGCGCGGTGAGGTGCGCACGAGCTTCGGCGGCGAGATCGTCGTGAAGCGAGAGACGCGTTCGGATCTCGACTCGCCGCCGTACGCGCCACGCAGGCCGGCCGGCACGATCAGCTCGTAGGCGGTGTTCAAGGCGAGCGGTTGGTCCGGCGTGACCGTGGCCGTGCTGTCGTCCTCGTTCCACTCGAACGAGAGCGAGGGGGCGGGTTCGTACTCGCCGCTCCACGGAACCCAGGACCCGGTGTCGCCATCACCCGCCCTGCGGAGCGCGATGCCGGCCTCGATCGAGGCGCGGTCCATCGGCTGGTTGAAGGAGACGACGAGCGCCCCGTCCGGCTCCACGTGGTACGTGCCGTCGCCCGGGTAGACGCGGGTCACGGACGGCTGGAATGTCGCGAAGGTCCAGGCGTAGTCGGACAGCAGCACGCCGTCGGCCGCCGAGGTCAGCCCGGCGGGGATGCGCACCCGGTACTCCGTGCTCGGGCGCAGATCGCTCGGGATGAAGCGGTAGAGCGAGGTGTTGAGCCACTCCCCCTTCCCCGCGAGCGGCGGGTCGAACTCCAGCACCTGCGGGGCGGGGCCTTCCTGAAGCACGGTCAGCGCCGCGACCGAGCGGTTGAACTGGACGAGGATCTGGGCGTTCGTCGGCACCTCGCTATCCCCTGCTCCGGGGATGACGTAGGCCACTTCCAGCTGTCCCTCGACGGTGAACGCGTGCGGGTGGTCGTCCTCGATGCCGGCGGCCGAGGCGTCCACGAGCAGCTCGTAGCGCTGGCCGCGCTGCCAGCCGGGGAACTCAGGCTGGAAGAGCAGCGTGCGGGAGTCGGCCCAGGCGAACGAGCCCTCGGTCGGCGGATTGATCCGTACGAGGTCGGCCCCGTCCTCCTCGCTCGGCGGGTCGCGGAAGGCGATCTTCAGTGTGGCCAGCCGCGGCACCGCGTCTCCTCCGGGCGAAACGGACACGAGCGGCGCGGCCTCGGGAGTCACGGTCGCGGGCGGCGTGGGAGAAGGCGTCGTCCTGGCGGTCGGGGTTGCGACCGCTGCCGGCGACGGGGCGGCGGTGGCCGTCGGCGAGGGCGTGGCGACCGGGGGCGACGGTGCGACCGCGGGTGTCGCTGTCGCGGCCAGCCGATCGGGGTCGTCGTGCTGCCCGTCCGGGGCGACGATCAGCGCGATTGCCGCAACGACGGCCGCCAGGCCCGCAAGGCCGACCATCCACAGCCATGCGCGCTCGCGCCCCGGCAGCCGGCTCGCCGCGCTCATCGGCCCCGCACCTCGAACCGCGAGGACGCCTCGGCCGTGCCGCCGCCGGCGAGCGTTGCCACCACGCGGAGGCGGTGCACGCCGACGCTCAGCGTCCACACGACGCGAGCGTCCGGCCCCGGTGCGCTGCCAACGCTCACGCCGTCCACGAGGAAGTCGACACGCTCCGCGTCCGGCGGTGCGGCCACGCGCAGGAGCGCCTCCTGGCGCGGGAGTTCGGGTGCGAGATACAGCACCGCTCCCCGGGCGGGCTGGACGATGCTGATCCCGGCCTGCGTTGCGCCGTCGGTGTGATCGGCCAGCCGGGTACCCGCCTGCGCGGCCCAGGCGCGCGCCTCCACGGGCGGATCGATAGCGAGCGCGCCATCGGGTCGAGCCAGGTAGTAGGTCTCCGCCTCCAAAGGCTGCGTGCCGGCGATGAACCACTCCTGCACGGGCGACGGGCAGTGCGGACCGGGCAGCAGCCCCGTCGGCATGCAGACCGTGACGGAGACCAGCGTCGGCGGCCGCGTGAACTCGCGAGCCGGTCGATCCGCCATCGCCGCCTCGATCACGTCGCGCCAGATCGGCGCGGCCCCCTCGAGGCCGGGCAGATCGATCATCGGCTCAGCGGCGGCATTGCCGACCCACACGCCGACCACTCGATCGGGCGTGAAACCCACGGCCCAGCTGTCGCGGAACTGCGAGGTCGTTCCCGTCTTCACAGCCGCCGGAAACGGCGTCTCCAACACCGAGTCGAAGCCGAAGGCCGGCGCGCGCGCGAACGGATCGCTGAGGATGTCCGCCAGCAGGAACGCGTGCGCGGCCGACACCACCCGCGAGGGCGACTGTGGCGTGCGCTCGTACAGCAGCTCACCGCTGGCCGCGTCGCGCACGCGCTCGATCGCGTACGGATCGAGGAGGAGTCCGCCTGCCGCCAGCGCGCCGTAGGCCGCCGTCAGATCGAGCAGCGGCACCTCGCCGGACCCGAGCGTGAGCGCGAGCCCGTGATCCTCGGCTGCCGCCAGTTCGTCCAGTCCGACGCGTTGCGCCATCTCGATAAGCGCCTCGACGCCGATCTCGTCGAGCGTTCGCACCGCCGGCACGTTCAGCGACGAGGCGAGGGCGATTCGCAAGGGCGTGGGGCCGTGGTAGCGCAGGTCGTAGTTCACCGGCTGATAGCTGCCCATCGACGTTGGGAAGCTCGAAGGCACATCGAGCAGCACGGACGCCGCCGTGTAGCCCTGCTCGAACGCGGCAGCGTAGAGGAACGGCTTCAGCGCGGACCCGGGCTGGCGCGGCGCGAGCGCCATGTTCACCTGCCCGGTCTGCTCTTCGGAGAAGTCCGCACTGCCGACCAGAGCGAGCAAGGCGCCGCTCCACGGGTCCAGCGCCACGACCGCGCCGTTGCCGGCGTTGCGCTCGGCGACGCGCTCCAGGTGCGCGCGCACGGATCGCGTCGCCTCGCGCTGCAGCGCGCTATCGAGCGTCGTCTCGATGATCAGACCCGCCCGTTCGGCGAGATCCGGGCGGACCCTCGCGAGCTCCTCGCCCACCATCGCCGTGAAGTGCGGCGCCAGCGCCGGCTCGCCCGCCTCGGCGAATGCCAGCGGAGCGCTCGTGGCCTGCGCGGCCTGGTGGGCCGTGATTGCCCCGATCGCGACCATGCGGTCAAGGACGTAGCGCTGCCGTGCGCGCGCCGCAGGGGACTCGTCGCCGTACACGCTCGGCAGCTGCGGGAGGCCGGCCAGGTAGCTCGCCTGCGCGAGATCGAGGTGTCGCGCGCTCACTCCGAAGTAGCGCCGCGCCGCCGCCTCGATGCCGTATGCGCCGCGGCCGTAGTAGACGTGGTTGAGGTACGCCTCGATCAGATCGCGCTTCGCGTAGCGGGCCTCGAGTTGAAGCGCGATCAGCGCCTCGCGTGCCTTGCGCAGCAGCCCGGGCGAGTCCGTGCCGGACAGGTAGAGCCGCCGCGCGAGCTGCTGCGTGATCGTCGAGGCGCCACGCGGCTCTGATCGCTCAGTCGCCACCTGCGTCAGCGCGTGCGCCACCGCCAGCGGGTCGACGCCGGGGTGCCGCCAGAAACGCCGGTCCTCGGCGGCGACGCTGGCGCTGACGGCGATCGGGGCGATCTCGTCGAGGCTGACCGGGATGTGCACGCCCTCGGATGCGTCTCGGAGCAGCGGAGACCCGTGGCGGTCGACAATCACCGTTCCGGCCGGCGGCGCCTGCTCGTGGAGCGGCGTCAGCGGAGCCAGGTGGGCATAGCCAACCAGCGCCATGCAGAGCCCGAGGATGGCCGCGACTGCTCCGATGGCGAGACGCAGGAGCGCGCCGCTTCGGTCGCGCCTCAGCAGGCAAGTGGAGATCGCTTCGAGCGTTCGCCCGTGCATCCGGCCCTCTCGTCCCCCTCGCTCGCTGCGCGCGCGGCGCGACTCGCCGAACTCGGGAGGCCTGATGTCATCTGGACGCTGCCGTGGGCCGGAAGGTTCCCGCACGGAGGAGGCGTGGCGGCAGCGAGCGCGCCACGGACTTTGCGCGAACGCAACATTGCGGGAACACGCCCGTCACGCGGAGCGCCGACTTCTGGGTTGCGCCCGGAGGGAACAGGCGGATGCTGTCAGCGCGCGGAACCCGCAACCGGCAGCCGGCCCCGCAGCACCGGCTGCGCGTGGTCAGCGACCAGCTGCGCGCCGGTTCCCGCCCGAGCCAGCCTGCGCACCCCCCAGGCGCGCTAGGCAGAGCGGCGTTCTCCGCCAACACGACCGATTCCGGACCCTTTCGTCCGCCCTCACCGCGCTCGATCGCCCAGCGATCACCTCCCGCGCCGTATCCTGTCGGCGTGACATCAACCGTGACCGAGATGCTTTCGGCCTACGAGCAGCTGGCCGGCCCGGACGAGATGCTTGACCGGGAGGGCCTGCCGCGCCCTGCCTACGCCGAGTTTGCTTCCCGCCTGGCGTCCTGGACGATCGACGACATCGACGTGCGCCAGCAGCGCGCGGAACTCGAGATGCTGACCGGCGGCATCACCTTCACCGTCTACGAGGACGACGCCGGGGCCGAGCGCATCTTCCCCTTCTCGATCCTCCCGAGAGTGGTCGCGGCCGCGGAGTGGCGGATGATCGAGTCCGGCCTGATCCAGCGCGTGCGTGCCCTCAACGCCTTCCTCGCCGACGTCTACTCCACGCAGCGTTGCATCACCGACGGCGTGATCCCCGTAGAGGTGCTCTTCGGGGGGGCCGGCCTGAACCTCCGCATGGTCGACTTCGAGCCGCCGCTCGGCGTCTACGCGCACATCGTCGGGACCGACCTGATCCGCGACCAGGACGGCCAGTTCCGCGTCATCGAGGACAACGCCCGGACGCCCTCCGGCGTCTCCTACGTGATCGAGAACCGCCGCGTCATGCTGAACGCCGTGCCCGACCTCTTCCCCGAGGGCGCCGTCCAGTCCGTCGACGACTATGCGGAGCGCCTCCTGGAGACGCTGATCGCCGTCCGCCCGCCACACGTCAGCCACGACGAGACGCGGGTCGTCATCCTCACACCGGGCGGCTACAACTCCGCCTACTTCGAGCACGCCTTCCTCGCCCGGGAGATGGGCGTCGAGCTGGTCGAGGGCCACGACTTGCTCGTCCATGACCACACCGTCTACCTGCGCGCCACCACCGGCCTGGAGCCCGTCCACGTGGTCTACCGCCGGATCGACGACGACTTCATCGACCCACTCGCCTTCCGCCCGGACTCCGCGCTCGGCGTCGCCGGTCTCGCCGACGCCTACCGGGCGGGCCGGGTCACGCTGGCCAACGCTCCCGGCGTCGGCGTCGCCGACGACAAGGTGGTGTATCGCTTCGTGCCGGACTTCATCCGCTACTACCTGGGCGAAGAGCCGATCCTCCCCAACATCGAGACCTACGCCGCCGTCCTGCCCTCGGACCTGGAGCAGATGTGCGCGAACCTCGACCAGCTGGTGACGAAGCCTGCGGGCGAGTCGGGGGGGTACGGGATCGTGATCGGACCGCAGGCCTCGGCTGACGAGTTGCGAGCGCTCGAGGAGCGCGTGCGCGCCGATCCGCGCAACTGGATCGCGCAGCCGCTCCAGGAGTTCAGCACCATCCCCACGCTGCTCGACGGCAAGCTGCATGCACGCCGCTCCGATCTGCGGCCGTTCATCCTCACGGGCGAGCACAGCTGGGTGCTGCCCGGCGGGCTCACGCGCGTGGCGCTCAGGGACGGCTCATACATCGTCAACTCCTCGCAGGGAGGCGGCAGCAAGGACACCTGGGTGCTGCGCACCCCGCTGGAACGGGACGGCTAGGCCATGCTGAGCCGGGTCGCAGAGAACCTCTACTGGTTCGGCCGCAATCTCGAGCGCGTCGAGAACATCTCGCGCATGGCCGAGGTCTCGTACTTCGCCTCGGTGGAGGCGGGGGGCCTCGACGCGGACCCGCAGATCTGGGACGCCGTGATCACCGCCACCGGCGGCCACGGCCGCTTCGACGCGGCGCGCGAGGCAGACTCCAACATCAGCCCCAGCGAGTTCCTGCTGCTCTCCACCGAGAACCCGCACTCGCTCCGCTCCACCCTCAACTACGCCCGCAGCCTCGCCCGCCAGCTGCGCGAGCACCTCTCCCGAGACGTCTGGGAGGAGACCAACAGGCTCTACCTGGAAGTGCGGCGCGCGGATCCCGCCGACGGCTCCGGGATGGCCGAGTTCTACGACTCGGTGCGCCGCAGCATCGCCGCGATCTTCGGGCTCTTCGACAACACCGTGCAGCTCGACGAAGGGCGGGACTGGTTCCGCTGCGGCATCTTCATGGAGCGCGCCGACATGACCAGCCGCATCATCGACGCCAAGTCCTACGTCTCGCTTCCCGCCGGCCAGGCCGTCGGCGGCCCGGTCGACCGCGTGCACTGGACCTCCGTGCTGCGCTCGGCCGGCGCCAGGCAGGCCTTCCGGATGACCCACCGGGCGCCGCCGAGCGGCCCCGCGGTCGCGAGCATGCTCGTGCTGAGCGAGCGCTTCCCGCGCAGCCTGCGCTTCTGCATCCGCGCGTTCCGCCGCCACTACGAGGGAGCGACCGCGCTCACGCCGCCCGCCGTCTCCGTGCACGTCTCGCGCGAGCTCGCGCTGCTCGATTTGGACCTCTCCTCGCTGGACGAGAGCCGTCTCACCGACGAGCGCCTGCACGACTTCCTCGATACCTTTCAGGCGCGACTGATCGGGATCGACGAGCATCTGCACGAGCAGATCTTCCGGCTCATCCCGTCGTCGGTCGGTTAGGACTATCGGATGCGTATCGCGGTCCGCTGGGAATCCTCGTATCGCTACTCGCAAGGCGTACGGCTGCTGCACACGGAGCTGCGCGTGATTCCTGCGGACGGATTCGGTCAGCGCCGGATCAACGCCACGCTCACGCTGAGCCCGGAAGCACCGCTGCATCAGCTCAGGGACGGCTTCGGCAACGCGTATCACCACGTCGACTTCATCCAGGAGATCGACGAGATCCACCTCGCGCTCGACGCGGAAGTCGAGACGGAGCAGCCCAGCGAGCACAGCGAGCCCACCCCGCTGATGCGCCATCTCTTCCTCGCCCCGACCCTGCGCTCGCCGTTCGACCGGGCGGTGACGGAGCTATGCGAGGGCGTCCCGCAGAACCTCGATCCGATCGCCACGGGCGAGGCGATCGCCTCGCTGCTTCACGAGCGCTTCGGGTTCGAGGTCGGGACCACGGACGTCGGCTCCACCGCGCTCGATCTGCTGGAGGCCGGACACGGTGTCTGCCAGGACTTCGCGCACCTGATGCTCGCCGCCTTGCGTATGCGCGGCATTCCGGCCCGCTACGTCAGCGGCTACCTCGCTCCCCACGTCGGCGAGGCGGCGACCCCGGCCAGCCACGCCTGGGTGCAGCTCCTGGGGCCCGCCGGCTGGCATGGCCTCGACCCCGCTAACGACACGCAGCAGGACGGGCGCTACGTGGTCACGGCCATCGGCCGCGACTACGACGACGTGCCGCCGGTCCGCGGCGCGTTCACCGGCTCGGCCGCCGAACACTGGAGCACGATGGTTCGGGTGCGCTCGGAGTCCGGGGAACAACACCAAGAGCAGCAGCAGCAATAGCCAGGCCGGAGGATCCACCCCGGGTCTGGAGCGCGGCGTTGCGCGTGGCCGTGCACGACGCCGTCCCGCCGAGGGCGGGCCTAACGTGAGGCGTACTCGCTGATCGCGCGCACGAACGATACGTGCGGCGAGGCGGCCCGCACCAGCCGCTCGTCGGCCGACCAGCACTCGACGCCCAGCTCGGCCGCGAGCGCGACGTAGGCGGCATCGTAGCCGCTGACCCCGAGTCGACGAGCGAGGCGGAGCGTCTCGGAGGGCGCGGGCTCGTGCAGCGCGATCCCCGCCCCGATCATGTTGTCGAGCGCCTCACTGGCCATCTCGGCGGGCACGCGCGCACGGCGCTCCGCGGTCCGCATCGCGCTGGTCAGCTCGTACGCCAGCAGCACCGGCGCGTGCAGCTCCACGGCATGATCCACAAGAAAGGCGTCGCGTAGCGCGAGCGCTTGCGCCACGTCGTCCTCGTCGCCGAACTGCCACTTCAGCACCACGGACGCATCGACGACGCAGCGCCGCGGCCCGACGTCATAGGTCACGCCGGTAACCGCCTGCGCGCGCCCCGGCCTCTGTCGAAGCCCGGCGCCATCAGAAGCGGCGTCCGTCCTCGATCAATTCGCGGACGCTGATGTCCACATCCCCGATGCGAGCGCGCAAGGCGTCCATACGCCTGGCCAGGTCCGCGCCGTCGCTGCCGGCGCCGATGCGATCCAGGTAGTCACGAATGGTCACGATCGTCCCGTCCTGTTCCTCGTGCGGGTAGACGTCGACCGGGCGTCCGTTCTCCAGCACCACCAGCGCCGGAACCGCCCCTCCGAAGTACTGCCCGGAGTACTTGTTCGTGCCGAAGACGCGCCGCACCCGGTAGCGCTTGCTGACCGAGGGCCGGACCGCCCGGCTGACGTAGGCCTCCTCGCGCTCCTGCTGGCTGAGTCCTTCCACCACCCGGTAGGCCACGCCCGTCTCCCGGACTTGCCGTTCCAGGCGCGGCAGGTCTGCGGCGGACAGCCCGGCGTTGGCGGGCTCCCCGTCCTTGACCTCCCCGGTTGTGTAGTAGACTTCGAACTGCTCCATGGACCACCTACTACCACCGGTACCCCCCGGTGTGACTGGTATAAGTATAGCACACCCTTGCCGTCATGCAAGCTTACGGCACACGATGGTTCGCGTTGCGAGGGCGCAGCACTACGCGAGCAGTGTCGACCCGCCGAGAGTGCGCGGCTAGCGCTGCCCGCCCCCGAGGGCCGGCAGGATGTGGACCTCCGAGCCCTCGGGCACCTTGCCCATCAGCCCCGTCGCGGAGAGCACCCCGTCCACGGCCAGCTGTAGCCCCGGCCGCACCCGCCCGTCCTCGACGATCAGCTCCTTGATGCCCGGATACTCCGCATCCAAGTTGTCGACCACCTGCCGCAGCGTGGCGCCCGGCACTTCGACCGTCTCGCGGTCGTCCGTCAGCTTGCGCATCAGCGAGGGAATAAAGACCGTCGCCATTATGTCTCCTCGGAGAGCAGCTCGTTGAGGACCGCGCGCGGCGAGGCCGGCAGCTTCTGCATGCGCACGCCGGTCGCGGCGTGGATCGCGTTCGTGATCGCCGCCAGCGGCGGCACGATCGGCACCTCGCCCACGCCGCGCACTCCGTAGGGGTGCCCCGGATTCGCCACCTCGACGAGGACCGCGTCAATCATCGGCGTGTCGAGTGCGGTCGGCATGCGGTAGTCGAGCAGGCTCGAGTTCCGCATCACGCCGTCGTCGTCGTAGAAGTACTCCTCGGTGAGCGCCATGCCGATGCCCTGCAGCGCCCCGCCCTGCAACTGACCCTCGACGTAGGACGGGTGGATTGCCTTCCCCACGTCCTGCACCGCGGTGTAGCGCAGGATGTCGACCTTGCCGGTCTCCGGGTCCACCTCCACGTCAACGACGTGTCCGGCATAGGCGGGGCCGACGGTGGTGGGACTGACGTCCGCGCGCGCCTGGATCATCCCGCCGCTGCCGTAGAGCTGGCCCGCCAGCTCCTTGAAGCTCACCGAACGCTCGGAACCGTCCTCGGCCTCCGGGCCGCGCACGACCGCGTCGTCTCCGTACGAGACCTCGTCGCGCTCGACTCCCCAGATCTGCGCGGCCCGGGCCTCGAGCTGTGTTCGCAGATCCTGCGCAAGCTCGTGCATGGCCCAACCGGCGGCGAAGGTGCTGCGGCTGCCGCCGGTCACCGAGCTGCGCCCCACCGCGCTGGTATCGACGACCTGCGGCCGGATGTCGTCGTACTCGAGGCCGAGCGCCTCGGCGAGCTGCATCGAGTGCGTCGCGCGCAGGCCACCGATGTCGACCGTGCCGACGACGAGGTTGATGGTGCCGTCCTGGTTGATCGCGGCGTGGGCGCTCGTCTCCATCCCGCCGTTGCGCCAGTAGCCCATCGCCACACCGCGGCCGCGGTTCTCGCCCTGCAACTCGGAGCGGTAGTGCTCGCTGCCCTGGACGCGCTCCATCACCTCGATGTTGCCGACCACGGGGAGCGGCGTCCCGTCCGAGAGCCGGGTGCCCTCGCGGGCTGCGTTCTGCAGCCGCAGGTCGATCGGGTCGCGCTCCAGCAGCTCCGCGAGTTCATCGAGGACGGACTCGACGGCGAACGCGGTGGCGGGCGCGCCGGGAGCGCGATAGGCGGCGACCTTCGGCTTGTTGACGCAGACGTCCCAGCCCTCGACGCGCTGGTTCTCGATGTCGTACGGGCCCAGCGCGCAGAGCGCGCCCGCCGAGAACGGCGATCCGGGAAAGGCGCCCGCCTCGAAGGCCAGCTCGATCTCCGCGGCGACGATGCGGCCGTCGTTCGTGGCGCCGATCTTCGCGCGCACCCAGGTGCCGGAGGTGGGGCCGGTGGCCTCGAGCACCTCCTGGCGGGTCATGATCATCTTCACGGGTCGCCCGGTCTTCTTCGAGAGGATGGCGGCCATCGGCTCCATGTAGACCGGAATCTTGCCGCCGAAGCCACCGCCAATCTCCATCGGCACGACCTTCACCTTGGAGAGCGGCAGGTCGAGCAGCATGTGCAGCTGCTCGCGCACCACGAAGGGGCCCTGCGAGCTGTTCCAGACCGTCAGTTCCCCGTCCTCGCTCCACATCGCCGTGCCGTTGTGCGGCTCGAGGTAGCCCTGGTGCGCCATCGAGGTCTCGAACTCGCGGTCGACGACGATGTCGGCCTCCTCGAAGCCAGCCTCGATATCACCGCTGCGGAACTCGAGGTGTTTGCCGATGTTCGTCGGCTCGTCGCTCGTGCCGCCGCCGCTGAGGTCGGTGGTGTAGAGGTCGTCATGCAGCAACGGCGCGTTCGGGTCCATCGCCTCGCGCACGTCGAGCAGCGGAGGCAGCACCTCGTACTCGACCTCGATCAGGCCGAGGGCGTCCTCGGCGATGTGGGGGTCGGTGGCGCAGACGGCGGCGATCGCATGGCCCTTGTAGAGCGCCTTGTCGCTCGCGAAGACATTGCGCGCCATCCAGCGCGTCTCGGCCGCGCCCTCGCCGAGGTTCGGGAGCTCGTCCCAGTTCTTCGGCGGCAGGTCGTCCCAGCTGGCCACGGCGCGGACACCGTCGAGCGCCTCGGCCTTCGAGGTATCGATGCGCACGATCCGGGCGTGCGCGTGCGGGCTGCGCAGCACACGGCCGTAGAGCATCCCGGGCAGCAGTACGTCGGCGCCGTAGCGGGCGCGCCCCGTGACCTTGTCCGCGCCGTCCGGGCGGACCGGCCGGCTGCCGATCACGCGGTAGGCGGGCTTGTCCGTCGCAACCATCGCATCCTCCTCGCACACCGTGGCCTCGTACCGGGATTGTATACGCGACCGCGAGCCCTGCCGCGGCGATCGAGGATGTTGCCGCGCGCCGAACGCAGCGGCGGCGCCCCTGCGGGCGCCGCCGGTAGTCGCTTGCCTCCGTCGCCCTCACGGGCGGCGGTCTAGCCCTCGTCGGGGAGCAGCTCCTCGAGCATCGCCCGCGGGGACATCGGCAGGTCGCGCATGCGCAGACCGATCGCGTCCGCGATGGCGTTCGCAATGGCCGGCGCGGGCGGGACGATCGGCACCTCGCCGACGCCGCGCACGCCGTAGGGGTGCCCGGGGTTGGGCACCTCGACGATGTGCGTCTCGATCATCGGCAGGTCCAGCGCCGTCGGCATGCGGTAGTCGAGCAGGCTCGAGTTCAGCAGCCGTCCATCGGGGGCGTAGAAGTACTCTTCGGTCAGCGCCATGCCGACGCCCTGGGCGACACCGCCCTGGATCTGACCCTCGACGTACGAGGGATGGATCGCCGTGCCGGCGTCCTGGACCGCCGTGTAGCGCAGGATGTCGACCTTGCCGGTCTCCGGGTCCACCTCGACATCGACGATGTGCCCGGCGAAGGCCGGCCCGGCCTCCATGCTGTTCACATCGGCGCGACCCTGGATCATCCCGCCGCTCCCGGCGAGCTGGCCCGCCAGCTCCTTGAACGTCATCGAGCGCGCATTGCCGTCATCGTCGGCGGGGCCATTGACACCGCCGTCGCTGTAGCTGACCTGGTCGCGGTCGACGTCCCAGATCGCGGCGGCTCGCTCCTCCATCTGGCGGCGGATGTCCATCGCCGACTCGTAGGCGGCCCAGCCGCCGGCGAAGGTCGTGCGGCTGCCGCCGGTGACCATCGTGTAACCGACCGAGTCGGTGTCCACCACCTGCGGCTTCACGTCCTCGGCGGAGATACCGAGCGTCTCGGCGAGCTGCATCGCGATCGAGGCGCGCGTGCCGCCGATGTCCGCCGAGCCGAGCGAGAGGCTGACCGTGCCGTCGGCCTGCACGCTGGCGTAGGCGCTGGACTCCATGCCGACGTTGAACCAGAAGCCCATGGCCACGCCACGGCCTCGGTTCTCGCCTTGCAGCTCGGAGCGGTAGTGGTCGCTGCTCTTGACGACCTCCATCACCTCCTCGTTGCCGATCACGCCGTAGACCGCGCCATCGGGGCGGCGCGAGCCCTCGACCGCGGCGTTCTTGAGGCGGAAGTCCATCGGATCCAGCTCAAGCTGCTGCGCGACCTCGTCCATCACGCTCTCGACGGCGTACTCCGAGGCCGGTGCCCCAGGCGCGCGGTAGGCCGCGACCTTCGGCTTGTTGAGCACGACGTCGTAGCCCTCGACGTGGGCGTTGGGCACCTGGTACGGCGCCAGCGCGCACATCGCGCCCGCCCCCATCGGCGAGCCCGGGTAGGCTCCGGCCTCGAACACGAGGTAGACGTGGGCGGCGGTGAGCGTGCCGTCGTTCTTCGCGCCGACCTTCACACGCATGTACGTCCCGGAGGTCGGGCCGGTCGCTTCCAGCACCGCCTGGCGGGTCATCGTGAACTTCACGGGCTTGCCGGTCTGCTTGGAGAGCAGGGCCGCCAGCGGCTCCAGGTAGATGCCGATCTTGCCGCCGAAGCCGCCGCCGATCTCCACCGGCTCGCACGTCACCTGCGAAACCGGAACCTGGAGCAGGCCGGCCGTCATGTCACGCACGCCGAAGGCGCCCTGCGTCGAGCTCCAGATCGTGATGTGCCCGTCCCTGTTGTAGAAGGCGCTGCCGTTGTGCGGCTCGATGTAGCCCTGGTGCGCCATCGTGGTCGTGAACTCGCGCTCGACGACCACGTCGGCCTCCTCGAAGCCGGCGTCGGCGTCGCCCGCCTTGAACTCGAGGTACTTGGCGACGTTGGTCGGCTTCTGGCCGACCATGTCGCCGGGCCCGAAGGCGCTGGCGATCTGCTCGGTGCGCAGGAAGTCGTGCAGCACCGGCGCGTTCTCGTCCATCGCCTCGCGCACGTCCATCACCGGCTCGAGGACCTCGTACTCGACCTCGATCAGGTCGAGCGCGTCCTCGGCGATGTGCGGGTCGGTGGCGGCGACGGCGGCGACGGCGTGTCCGGTGTAGAGCACCTTCTCGCCGGCGAGCACGTTGTCGAGCATCCAGCGGGCGCTGGTCGTCGCGCCCTCGCCGATCTCGACCTGCGAGTCGTCCGGCTGGGGGAAGTCGGCGTTGGTGATGACGCCGCGCACGCCCTCGAGGGCTTCCGCCTTCGAGGTGTCGATGCTCTTGATGCGCGCGTGGGCGTGGGGGCTGCGCAGCACGCGGCCGAACAACATCCCTGCGGCCTGGTAGTCGGCGCCGTAGCCCGCGCGCCCGGTGACCTTGTCCGTCCCGTCGTGGCGGATCGGGCGGGTGCCGACAACCTGGTAGTTGCCGGGCTTCTCAGTGGCGACCATGAGTGGTCCTCCTGCCTGGTCTCGGAATGGCTCTCCTCGGAGGCGCTATGCCTCGGCGGCCTTCAGGACCGCGCGGATGATCTTGTCGTAACCCGTGCAGCGGCAGAGGTTGCCGGCCAGCCAGTAGCGGGCCTCGTACTCGGTCGGGTTCGGGTTGGCGTCGAGCAGCGCCTTCGAGGCGACAAGGAAGCCGGGGGTGCAGATGCCGCACTGCAGCGCCGCCTCCTCCAGGAAGGCCTGCTGCAAGGGGATCAGTCCGTCTTCGGTCGCCAGGCCCTCGACGGTGGTGACGTCGGCGCCCTCGACTTCGGCTGCCATGACGAGGCAGGAGTTGACGAGGCGGCCGTCCATGAGCACGGAGCAGGCGCCGCAGTTGCCGTCGTTGCAGCCCTCCTTCGTGCCCGTCAGGCCGATGCGCTCGCGCAGCGCCTCGAGGAGGCTGTCGCGCTGGTCGGCGAGGAACTCAAGCGGCTCGCCGTTGATGGTGGCCGAAACGATCATGCGATCCGTCACGTTAGTGTCCTCCCACCGACGGGATATCTTCGCCGCGCGCCCGCCTCGCCGCCTGCTGCAGCGTGCGCCTGGTCAGCACCGCGGAGAGGTGCTTGCGCTGCTTGATCGAACCCCGCATATCGTCGATCGGCGTCGCGGCGTCCTTGGAGGCTTCCGCAGCGGCCTCGATCGTCTCGTCCGTGAGCGGCTTCCCGACGAGCGCGTCGGCCGCGCCCTGCACGAGCAGCGGCGTCGGCGCCACCGCTCCGATCGAGACGCGCGCCCAGCGCACGGTGTCGCCGTCCAGCTTCACCGCCGAGGCGGCGTTGCAGACCGCGATGTCCATCTCGTTGCGGGGGATGAAGCGCAGGAAACGCGCGCCCCCGCTGGCGTCGGGCGCGGGGAACGAGATCGAGACCACGAACTCGCCCTGCCCGAGCACGTTGCGGCCCGGACCCGTGCAGAAGTCCTCGACCGGCACGGAGCGCTCGCCATTCGGGCCAGCGATGTTCGCGACGCCCTCGAGCACGATCTGCGTCGGGATCGTGTCACCGGACGGCGAGGAGTTGCAGAGGTTCCCGCCGAAGCTGGCGCGCCCCTGGATCCCCGTGCCGCCGATCAGCGTCGCGGAGTCAATGATCGCCGGGTAGTTCTGGACGACGTCCGCGTTGCCGTAAAGCTCGTAGCACGGCGTCGCCGCCCCGATCGTGAGCCCGGAGTCGGGATCCCACTCGATGGCGGTCAGCTCCGGAATCTGCTTCACGTCCACGAGTACGTCGATGTCCCGGACTCGCGCCCGGGCGATCACGATCACGTCGGTCCCACCCGCGAGCGGACGGGCCCCGTCGCCTCCTTCGTTCAGTTGTTCGATGGCCTCCGCGATGGTGGTAGGCCGGACCACCTTCAACGCCTGCAAATGCGTATCCCTCCCTGCCGTTGGCGAGCGAGCGCACGCCGCCGCGCAGCATACCGCAGGATCGCGGAACTGCGCAGTACGGCTCGGCCCGCCCGCCGCGAGGCTCGGGTGCGCGCTGTACCGGCCTCGGCACGCGCCGTACGATGATTCCCGAACAGACGATGCCGGGGGACGGATGAACGAGAAGCAGCAGTTCGGCCTTGCCGCCGCCGCGTTCGTCGCGGGCGTGGCCTGGGGCTCGTTCCGCCATCGCCGCAACGGCCACGCAGGCGCGCTCGCGCTGCTCCAGGGCTGCGAGTGGTTCATCGCCTACGGCGGCGCCGCCGTGCTGATCACCTGGCTTCGCGACGCCCTCGATCCGGACGGCGAGGAGGGCCCCGACGCGCTCGTCGATGAGCGCGTCACCCGCATCCGCCGCGTCGTCACCGAGCAATCGACCGAGGATTGAGCGCGGCGGCCGGGCGCTGGCGATGACCCGAATCCTGCTGGTCTACGACAGCCGCGCCGGCCTCGTGCAGCAGCTCGCCGACGCCGTCGGCGAGGGCGTGCGCAGCATCGAGGGCGCGGCGCTGCGAACCCTGCGCATCGGCGAAGCCGACCCGGCCGAGCTGTTGCGCTGCGACGCGCTGATCCTCGGATCTCCGAACTGGACCGGGATGACGGGAGAGTTGAAGGTCTGGCTCGACCAGTCGGGCGATCTCTGGGAGTCCGGCGAGCTGGCGGGCAAGCCCGGCGGCGCGTTCGCCGCCGGCTGGTCGCCGCACGGCGGGCTGGAGGCGACCTTGCAGCAGCTCATGCACCTGCTGGTCGGGCACGGCATGATCTTCGTCGGCCTGCCCTGGAGTGAGCGGATGCGGCGATCCGGTTCCTACTACGGCGCGACGGCAGCCGGCGCGGTCACGGACGACGACCGCGAGCAGGCGCGCGCCCTCGGCCGGCGCGTCGCCCGCCTGGCCGTTCGCCTCGAGGGCGCCTCGTGAGCGCGCACGACGGCGAACCGCGCGACGGAGGAGAAGCCGTCGTGCCGCTGGCCGCGCGGGCCCGTGGGCTGCTTGAGGCGCCGCCCTGGAACGATCGCCCCTATGTGCTGACCCTGCTCGCCGTGGAGCCGCCGGAAGGCGCTCCGGGGGGACCGCACCGGCTCTGGCTGGTCGTCGACGCCGCCGACGTGCGCGACCTGGACGCGGACTGGCGAGAGCCGCTGCTGCGCCATCGGCTGCGACGCGTGGGCGACGAGGCGATCGAGACCACCGTGGCCACCACGGACGGGGTCGAGGCGCTGCTCGATGGCGTCTCGCGCCGCTCGCTGGAGGTCCGCTGGGAGTTCTGTCACGCCGCCGCGCTGCACGATCCCAGCGGGCGCGCGGAGCGCCTCGCGGCCGCCGCGCGGCGCCTCCCCGGCGGCGCGCTGGAGCGCCTGGTGCGGCCGCTCTACCTGCAGGCGGTACGCGCACTGGAGGCGCTGGAGCGCGCGCACGCGGCCTCGATCGAGGCGAGCGAGGCGATCGCCGGCGGCGAGGCGGCAAGCGCGCTCACACGGCTGGCCTGCATCCTGGAGGAGGGCGCGCACCCGACGACGGACTGGCTGGACGCCGCCGCGCGCCAGACCGGGCTGGGACGCCGGATCGCGCCCTGGCTGGACACCCGCTCCCCGGCCACGAGTGAGGCCGTGCTCGCCGAGGTCGCGCTGGCGCTGCGCTCCCACTTCGCGGACCGGGAATGGCTGCGCGAGCCGGAGAGCTACGCCCTGCGACCACCGCCGCGCCAGTAGCGGCCCGCGCTACTGCTCGCGATCGACGACATACTCCTCACGAACCCACGAGGCGACGCCGTCCGCCTGCGCCAGCAGCCAGCCCTCGCAGCGATCGCTGCCCACCTCGATCACCTCGATGGCCTGGCCCTCCGGCCAGCCCTCGCCGGGGGCGGAGAAGCGGGCGTCGTCGGCGCAGTCGTCGCGGAGCGAGACGCCGTCACCGTCCGTGTTCCCGATCGCCCGTTCAAGCGCGAGTGAGGGTGGCGGCGTCGCGGTCGGCGTCGCGATCGGCGTCGGGGTCGCCGTCGGTGTGGGCGTTGCCGTGGACGTGGCCGTCGGCGTAGCAGTGGCCGACGGCCTGGGCGAGGGCGTCGCCGTCGGCGTGGCCGTCGCCGTCGGAATCGGGGTGGCGGTCGCGTCCGGTGGCGTCGTGCCGGTCACGCTGTCCACGAATTCGCCGACCGCGTTGGCGGCCGCGCTCGATGCGTCGAGCGCGCGATCGACTGGCCAGGTCCGCGTCCCAAGCAGCGCAAGCCCGACGAGGATCACGCCTACGGCGAACGCTCCGAGGAACGCGACGACGATCCCGCACGTGAAGTAGTCGGCGATGGTGACGCGGCGGGCTTCCTCTGCTTCCGCTTCCGGCTCCGCCGCCTCCGACTCTTCAGGCTCCTCCTCGTCGGCCGGGATCGGCTCCAGCAACTCGTCGACGGCGTCCGCGACTGTATCGAGGGCCTCGCGGAGCCACTCCGCGGCCTCGGCGACGTAGCCATCCGGGTACTCGCCGCTCGACGGGTGCGACCAGCTGCGACGCACCCGGAGCACCGTGCGCAGCAGCGAGCGCTCCGGGCCGCTAAGATCGCAGTTGTCGAGCGCGATCGCCGTGAAGTCGGCGGGGCCGAGCAGGTCCACAAGCTCCTCGGCCGTCAGCTGCGCCGCGTCCTCGAGGTGTCGTGCCACCGACGCCCGTCGCTGCTCGCTGATGCGTCGCTCCCACCAATCGCCGGGCGACTCGCGCTCGGCCCAGTCGAGGAAGACGCGGCGCAGCCCATCGCTGTGGCTCTTGATCTCCTCGCTCAGCTCCACGTAGGCGCTGCGCGGGGGATCGCCGCCCTCACGCAGCGCGAGCAGCTCCGCGGCGGCCGGCAGCTGGTAGTACGCCAGCGCCTCGTGCATGGCGCTGAGCGCCTGGTCGACGTCCTCGGTGGCGTAGTCGCCCTCGAGAGGATCGGACCACTGGTCGTGGATCTCCTGCACGTGGCGCATCAGATCCGTCGTGCGCTCGTTGGCGCGGAAGCGCTCCCGGTAGATCGCCGCGAAGTGGCGCGCATCGAGGAACTCGGTTCCGGCCTTGGGCAACACACCCTCGCGCGCCTCGTCGACGTCGTCGGCGTGCAGCCTGCGTTCCCGGTCGAGGGCGGCGATCTGCTCGGCGGGGAGGCTCGTGAGGACGTACTCGTCCCACCAGTCCTCGCGCACCCGGCGGTCGATGTAGCGCCGCAGCGAGTCGGTGTAGCGCTTCAGCCCGTAGCTGAGCCGTGCGTAGTTGCTGGCCGGGCTCACGCGCGGCTCCCGTCCGTCACCATCACGCTAGCCTTCGCCTCGCGCCGGCTCGCGCAGGCGGCGCGCGATCACCAGGCGCTGCACCTCGTTCGTGCCCTCGCCGACGATCAGCAGGGGCGCGTCGCGGAGGTAGCGCTCCACCGGCAGATCCTGCATGTAGCCGGCGCCGCCGTGGATACGCAGCCCCTCGAGGGCGCACAGCTGCGCCGCCTCGGTCGCGAAAAGCTTGGCCTGACCGGCCTCGAGGTCGACGCGCTGCCCGGCGTCCTTCAGGCGCGCCGCGCGCTGCGTGAGCAAGCGGGCCGCCTCGATCGCGACGGACATGTCGGCAAGCTTCATCTGGATCGCCTGGTGCTCGGCGATCGGCACGCCGAAGGTGTGGCGCTCCTGCGCGTAGGCGAGGGCGTCCTCGTAGGCCGCGCGCGCCAGGCCGACCCCGCGCGCCGCGACGTTGAGGCGGCCCAGCTCCAGTCCCGCCATCACCTGCTGGAAGCCGCGCCCCTCGCCGCCCACGAGGTTGTCGGCGGGCACGGCGCAGTCGTCGAAAAACAGCTCGGATGTCTCGATGCCCCGGTAGCCGAGCTTCTCGAAGTCGCGCCCGACGCTGAAGCCCGGCGTGCCGCGTTCGACGATGAGGACCGCCATCCCGCGATGCGGCGGTTGCGCGGCCGGATCCGTCCTGGCGAGGACGGCGACGTAGCGGGCGCGCCGGCCGTTGGTGATGAACTGCTTCTGGCCGTTCAGCACGTAGACATCGCCGTCGCGTCGCGCCGTCGTGGCGATCGCCTGCACGTCGCTGCCCGCGCCCGGCTCGGTCAGCGCGAGGGCGCCCTGCGCCTCGCCCGAGGTGAGGCCGGGCAGGAAGCGCGCCCGCTGCTCGTCGCTGCCGAAGCGCTCGACGATGTGCGAGAGGATCAAGTGCGAGTTGAAGACCCCGGCCAGCGTCATCCAGCCGCGCGAGACCTCCTCGACGGCGGCCACGTAGGCCTCGTAGCTCAGGCCCGCGCCGCCGTTGGCGGGATCGATGACCGCGCCGAACAGGCCGAGATCGCGCATGTCCTGCACCAGCTCGGCCGGGTACTCGTCGCGCAGCTCGTACTCTCGCGCGACGGGCAGCACGCGGCGCCGCACCCAGTCCCGCAGGTTCGCGACCAGCAGCTCGCGCGCCTCGTCGCTCGCGGGCAGCGCGCTCATCGGGCGGGCGTCCGTTCGGGACCCGCGACGGCGCCTGCCTCGCGCAGCGCGGCGATCCGCTCCGCGTCGTAGCCGAGTACGGAGGACAGCACGTCCTCGCTGTCCTCGCCCAGCGCCGAGGCGGCCCGGTAGTCCGGCTCGTCGCCAACGAAGCGGAACGGGGTCGCGATCTGCTGCAAGGGACCGAAGCGCTCGTGCTCGACCTCGACGATGTCGCCGCGCTCGCGCAGGAACTCGTCGGCGAGCGCCTCCGGGACTCCCCGAGGCACGGCGACCGGTACGATCCCGAGCAGCGCCTCCATCCAGTCCGCCGTCGGTCGCTGCGCGAACACCTCGGCGAGGAGCGCGACGAGCGTCTCGCGATGCTCGAGGCGGGCCGCGGCATTCGCGAAGCGTGGGTCCGCAGCGAGGTCCGGGCGTGCGATCGCCTCGCAGAGCGCGCCGTAGAAGGACTCCTTGTTGCACATCACGAAGATGTGCCCGTCCGCAGTCGCGAAGACTTGCGAGGGCACCAGGCTGGGATGCGCCGAGCCCGGCAGCCGCTCCGGCTGGTAGCCGCGCGTGAGATGCCACGAGGCCACGTAGTTGAGCATCCCAAGCCCGATCTCATAAAGCGAGAGGTCGATGTCCGATCCTCGGCCGCTGCGCTGCGCCTGCTGTACGCCGGCCAGCAGCGCGAAGGCGGCCGCGTAGCCCGCCGACCAGTCGACGACGGATACGCCGGAGCGGGTCGGCGGGCCGCCGGGCTCGCCGGTGATCGCCATGTAGCCGAGCTCCGCCTGGATCAGGTAGTCGAACGCCGGCTCGCTGGCGCGCGACCCGCTTGCCCCGTAGCCGCTCAGCCAGCAGCAGACGATGCGCGGGTTGCGATGCCGCAGCTGCTCGTAGGTCAGCCCGAGCCGCGCCGGGCCGTCGCCCCGCAGGTTGCAGAACAGCGCGTCCGAGACCTCGACGAGGTCGCCGAGGACGGCGGCGCCCTCGGGTGAGCGCAGGTCGAGCGCGAGGCTGCGCTTGCCGCGGTTGAGCGCCTGGAAGAAGAGGCTGTCCTGCTCCTCGGCGTAGGGCGGAACGTAGCGGCCCATGTCGCCGCCGGCCGCCGGATCCTCGATCTTGATCACGTCCGCGCCGAGGTCGGCGAGGTGCAGCGTCGCGAACGGGCCGGCCCCGTACTGGTCGACCGCGATCACGCGCAACCCCTCGAGCGGCCGCACCCGCGTCCCCTCCGCGCTCACGCCGCGCCCCCGTCCGCAGGACGGCACGGCAGCAGCACCGAGCGCCGGAACGACAGCACCGGCTCGCCACGCTGGTTCTCGGCGATCGTCTCCACCTCGAGGACGCCGCGGTCGGGGCGGCGCTCGCTGCGCCGCACGCCCAGCACGGTCGACCGTGCGTAGATCGTGTCGCCGTGGAACGCCGGGGCGAGATGGCGGACCGCGTCGTACTGCAGGTTGGCGATCGCGCGACCCGAGATGTCGCGCACCGTCATGCCGACGACGAGGCTGAAGACGAGCGTCCCGACGACGAGGCGCTGCCCGTGCTGCGTGCCCTCGGCATACGCCGCGTCGCTATGGACCGGGTGCTGGTTCATCGTCAGCGCGGCGAAGAGCGTGTCGTCGTACTCGGTGATGGTGCGGCCCGGCCAGTGGACGAACTCGTCGCCCGCCACGAAGTCGTCGAGGTAGCGTCCGAAGGTCTCGCGACCGTCGTGCCGCCGGGGATCGCGCGCCTCCGGCGGTGTGGCTGTGTCGCCCATCGTGCTCCTGTCGCCCAAGAGCCGCTCGCTGCGCGAACGGCCCCTGTGAGGATAACGCGGTCAGGGCGGCTGGGGTTCCTGAATCCCTCGATCAGCGCGACGCCGCGAGCGCCGGCGCGGGCGGACGCTCGCCGAAGAGATCGAGCGCGAGCCGCTCGCGCAGCGCATCGATGCCCCAGCCGTGCAGCGCGGAGACGACGAGCGTCCCGATGTGCGGGAGGTCCGGGTGCGCCAGCGCGGACTCGTGCGCCGGATTCTCGCCGTCGAGACGTGCGAGGTCGGACTCCGCGGCCGGCAGCGACCCGTCCGGCAGCTCCAGCTCGTCGGCCTTGTTGAGCACTGTGAACACCGGCCGTCCCGTCAGGTCGAGGTCGGCGAGCGTCTCCAGCACCGTCTCGCCCTGCGCCGCCGCGGCGGGTGAGCTGGCGTCGACGACGTGCAGCAGCATGTCGGCGGACTCAAGCTCCTCGAGGGTGGCGCGGAAGGCCGAGATCAGCTGCGTCGGCAGCTTCTGGATGAAGCCGACGGTGTCGGTCAGCAGGAAGGCGTGGCCGCCGGGCGCGCCGACGCGGCGGGTCAGCGGATCGAGCGTCGCGAAAGGCGCGTCGGCGGTGAGCGCCTCGCTACCCGCGAGCGCCTGCAGCAGCGAGGACTTGCCGGCGTTGGTGTAGCCGACGAGCGCGACCACCGGGATGCCGTCGCGCTCGCGGCGGCGGCGGTGCAGTGCCCGCTGCTTGCGCACGCCCTTGATCGAGCGCTTGAGGTGGCTGATCCGGGCGCCGACCAGGCGGCGGTCGGTCTCCAGCTGCGTCTCGCCCGGTCCGCGCGCCCCGATCGCGCCCTCGGTGCGTTCGAGGTGCCGCCACTGCCCGCGCAGGCGCGGCAGCAGGTACTCGTGCTGCGCCAGCTCCACCTGCAGCGCCGCCTCGCGGGTGCGGGCGCGGCTGGCGAAGATGTCGAGGATCAACGCGCTGCGGTCCAGCACCTTGACGCCGAGCGCCGACTCCAGCCGGAGTTGCTGCGCGGGCGAGAGCTGCTCGTCGAAGATCACGAGCGAGTAGCCCGTGGTCTCCCGTGCCGCCTGGATCTCCTCGAGCTTGCCGGCGCCGATCCAGGTCGCGGGGTCGGGGCGAGGCCGCCGTTGCAGCGCCTGCCCGACGACGGTCGCGCCCGCCGTGCGGGCGAGCCGCGCCAGCTCGCGCAGCGACTCGCGAGGCGGCATGAGCGGCTTGCGCTGGTAGTCGAGGCCGACGAGGAAGGCGCGCTCCTGCACCGGCGCGGTCGCGTGCCCGCGTCCGTTCCTGCCCGTGCCGTCGGCTCCGCCGTTGCGACCGTTGCGAGTGCGCTTCCTCGGGATCCGGTCCTCCTCCGGGGTCGCGGCCCGCCCTCGGCGAGGGCCGACCGCCGTCCGACAAGGATACGGGCTGCGAGGGCTGTCGTGTCCGCTGCGGCCGCGCGGGCGCCTCAGCGGCCGCTGGTCATCTGGAAGCGGATGCTCGCTTCGGGGGCCTTGAACTGGCGGCTGAGCTTCACGCCCTGGCGCTGGAAGTGCGAGCCCAGCTCGCTGCTGCCGTAGAGCACGCCCGGCGGCTCCGCCATTCGCTCGAAGGCGAGCCGGGCGATCGGCTGGCCGTCCTCGAGCATGAACGGCACGTCGTGCGCACGCACCTCGAGGACCGCCTGCGTCCCGCGCAGGTCCGCGCCGTAGCCGAAGCCGGGGTCGCAAAAGCCGGCGTTGTATTCAGGGTCGGCGTGTCGAAGCGGGTTTTGTCGGCGTACTGAGGGGCTTCAGGAGGGGGATGTTGCCCTCCTGTTCGGGCGCTGTCGCCTAAGGCCGCATCTCGATACGGGGCCCTGCCGGACGACGTCGACACCCTGCCGGCGCCCGCGCAGGAACCTGTTCAGTTCGTGTCGTGGCTGAAACCCTTCGCGCGGCTGATTGGGGTCACATTGGAATCGGGGCCGTCGTCCCAATCGGGGCCGCCGCCTCGATCGGGGCGATTGTCGGAGTCGCGGCGGTCGCCGTGGTTCTCCTTGCACTTCGCGTTCTCCAACGCCAGCACGTTGACGACACAGCTCAGGCGCTTCACATCTGCGGCGGATTGAGCCAGCTTGTTGCGGGTCCTGATGTGCCGCTCCTTGAGCTGCGCGTGCTTCTCCTGCAAGTCTCGGAGGGCCCGAGGCGTGTTGTCCTGGAGCGCGGCCCTGGTGCCGAACTCATCGAGCAGATACCGGTACTCGTCGTAGAGCTTCCATCGTGACACGCCGGACTCTGCAGCGAGAGCTACTGCTGTCAGGCTCCCATCCGAACGAATCGGCTCGCCCTTCAGGAGTCTGTCCATAGCGGCGCGGATCGCGGCTTCGACCTGATTCGCCTTGCTCATCGAGCACCCATCCCTGTCGCCAACACATTCGGCGCTCGGCAGCGCCCGGCCCGTGACCGTTGCGGTCCTATAGTCAGGGGCATCAAGTCACATCCCTCGGGTTGACGATGCGCGTCTCGCGGTGCTTGGCGATGATCTCTTCCATGCGCTCGGCGCGCTGCGCCGAGCGGACCACGAGAAACAGTGGGGCCTCCGGAGACGCCGCGACCGCGCGTAGCTGACGCGCCGCTTCCTCCATATCGACAATGTTGCGGTCGGTGTAGGCCACGTTCGGGCAACTCACCTGGCAGTTGGTGAGGTCCGGGCTTTGGTTGCTATTCGGTGAGCCGGCCCGATCTGGGTGGCAGAGCGCCCGATCTGCCCGGTATACACACATGAGGTACAGATGGTCGTTCTCATAGAGAGCGCTGTCAGGATTCTCGCGCACCGCCTCGTCTTGGCGGGGCGTAAGGTGCTTGCCGGCGAACTCGGTCACCACTGAGAGCAGGTCCGACGCAGCGGGCCCGCTCACGCCCTCCCCTGCGTCGAGACGCTCGGCAAGCGATAGCAGCCGCGCAGCGATGGCTAGTGACTCCTCTTGCCGATACGTGTCACGCTGCTCACTGAACACGAGCGAGCCGTACCCGTCCGTGGTGCGGAGCGACGCGTGGCCCAGCATGACACCGTTGGCGATTCGCCCGAGCGGTCGGAGTTGGACCACTCGAGCCATCGTGCGCCGGAACCGCCGCACGGTGATGCGCCCAGCCGGGTCTTCAGGGATGGCCGCCCCGTTCAGGCCCGCCTGCCGCGCGGTGGTACTGCACCACGCCATGAACCTCTGGATGCATGTGTTCAACTGCTGTCCCGACACCGCCCGCCCAGGCTTGCTCCCGAAGATGTAGCTCGGGAGCAGGAGAGCATCGTCGTGCATGCACTCTAGGATCTGAACGGCCTGCGGTACCGGGGGGATCCCCGGCCACGGGGCATCGCGCATTTGACCACCGCGGACGGCGTTTCCGTCCGAGTCCGTTGTCTTGAATGTCTTGCCTCTCACCTCGTAGCCCGGCGGCCTTCCGGAACCGCGATCCACGCGTCGGCAGCAGCCTCGCTCCAGCGAGCGCAGCTCCAGGCCCCGCATTCCGGTCAAGGCGGCGATGATGATGGTGCCTGCCGTCGCGAGATGCTCCACAAGGGCGTCGATCTCGTAGTAGTCGATAAAGTTGGTCCATGGCCGACCCTGAAGACGCCCTTCGATACGGCAGTCGAGGGGGGCGCTGCGTTCCACCGGTACGGCTTCAAAGCGGCGAACCGCGCCGAGACCAACGTTGGCCTGAAGGGCAATGTACTCGCGGCCGACGCCCAAACGGCCGTGGTAGCGCCACCCCGGCAAGGGCTCACCAATCCGCTCGCGCGCGGCCAGCCACTCCTTGAATCGCGCTTCATCGCCGGGCTCGACCTTCTTGCGCAGACCCGCTCTCATTGCGTCACGCGCTTCCTTGGCTCTCACGATGTCGGGCCCGGGCTCCCTGATGAACCACTCGGCCCAGGACCACATGACATCCCACGTGTCCGGGTCGATTGGTTCGGTTGTGTTCTCCACGTACTTCTCCGGGGGCCCGAAGAACTCCGTGAGACTCGGCTGCCCGGGAATCTCCCACCGTGGCTGGCGGAGCCGGTGGCGAGTTGGCAAGTACCTGCTGTGGAGCCAGAGCCGCGTCAACGCCCAGCCGCGGTTGTAGCCCATCCTCCGCGACACACCGAGGCTCTTCAGGTGAGTGACGTATGCCCAGAGCGTAGGTCCGTCGACGTCTCGAAGGTCGCTGATGCCGCGCTCGTGGGCCCAGCGAGCGAAGTACTTCAGGTCGGCGACGGCGGCCGCTACCGAACCGTCGCTGAGGCGGGAGCGCGCCCAGCTACTGCGCTCCAAGACGCCGAGCGGGGTTCGGTTATTCAGGAGCGACCGGACGACCAGCTTCAGGCCCTCGAGGAAATCATCGGGCACGCCCTTCCACACTATGGTGTGCTGCATGCCTGCCCCGTCGGGGTCGGTCCCGGGAAGCGGCCACTCACTGTCACCCATCCGGGGTGGCGGTTCGTCGTAGGGCCAGGTCGCGGCACGGGCGCCGTCCAGTACAGGCAGATCCGGGCCGAACTCGACGGGCGCGTCGTACTCCCCGTCGCCGTGCATGTGAGCTTCGCGCGCTACCATACGTCGAACTCCCTTCTCAGCAGCCTTTCGGCGTTGTCGATGTCCTCGGCCGTTATGGCGGAACGCGCCTCCTCGATTTCGGCCGGCGTTGCTCGCGCAATGAGACTTCGGAGTCGAAGGAGGTGCAGGTCATACTGCCCTTCCCTCGGCGTGCGGAAGAGGGCGGCGGCGGCGTTCTTGAGAACCTCAGCCAGGGCCAGCTGTTTTGGGAGATGCGCGGGAGTCGACACCGCGTTAGGGCACGCCAGGCAGATCAGCGGTGAGACCGTACAGTCGCCGCCATCGTCTGCCGGGTGGGGGCTGTGATGGATGTCGAGACATGCAACACAACCCGGTGTCTCGAGACGCCCACTCAAGATGTCCCCTGCCTGTTCCTGGCTGATGCCGGGTACGTCCCTCACGCCATCGCGGGCAGCCGCGAGATCGTCGGTGCCGATCCGCTGTACCATGCCTTCCTTCGCGCCCTCCACCCAGTCGGTCAGCCCGTGCTCGGCTTCCTGCAGTGCTAGCTCGACGACCTCCGGGTCGTTCCGGAGGTACGACTGCTCAAGGACTTCACCGGTGTTCTGGTTGGGCCGCCGATGCATCCCGAACCACGTCTTGCGAAGACGCAGGAACGTGACTCTCAAGGGGGTACCGTCGTCGGCCGCCAGCTCGACCTTCCGGTGCCAAGCCAATGAGCCCGGAGACTGGGTCAGCCAGTCGGTGATGAACACGCCTCCCGGCCCGGTCGTGCCGGCGGCTTGGCTGATTGCAACCAGCAGCTGAGTCGTTGGGTGGCCGAGCTCGGCGAGCGTATCCCGCGCGGGCTGCGTGAAGGCGACGGCCAGCTCCCAGAGCCGAGCCTGCCTCCTAGTGAGGATCTGCGCTCCAAACCGGCGACCGGAACCCCGCCGAGGCTTGTCCAGTTCGATGCGGTAAGTTGCGCCTCGACCCGCCACGCCGACGACACGTTCCACAGCGTCGAGGTCGAGAGCCATGATGGAAGCGTGATTCCACCCGCGTTCGCAGGCGATGAGAGCAGCCAGGGCGAACGCCTCGGACGCGGTCGGGAAGAGTGCCGCTCGCGCATCGACCCCACCGGCGACGCATCCCAACGACTCACGCACAGGTATTTGCTCCACATGCTCGGCACCCAAATACGCGTCGGGTAGCCTGCCGGTGCGCGCGAGGTGAGCTAGGAACTCGCCCTTACTGAAGACCTCGTCCATGAGCTGCCATCGCGGCGCGTCATCCGGTTCCTCCCCGGCCAGATAGAGGGCCAGGTGTGCGGCGTTCGATTCGACGCGGGCGTGGCCAGCGAAGGCGCTCCTACGAAGGGCGGACCGGATGCGCCGGAACTCGGACCGGGTATAGCGCTTCGACGCTCCATGGTTCGGCTTGCTCGCCCGCAGCGTTCGTACTGCCTGCAGCGTCTCTCGTGGCACGCCGTCGGTCTCCTCGAGGAGCCCACGCACGATGACGATGAGGCCCGGCCACGTCACACGAGACCGCACTTCCCAGAACCAAGTCCGATACATCTCGGGGCTGAGCCGCTCAATCGAATCCAACTGGGGGTACAGCCTTGCGATTTCCCGCACGAACGTGCGCAAGACGCCGGCAACCTGACGAACCGAAGCCCGCCTCCGCCATCGCCCCCCGGGACCCGCACCCCTGGCGAGCCCGGCCACGAGCGGCACCACAAGGCCTCGCGGGCAGTCCGGCAGCAAGACCCTGAAGTCGTACGTGCCCATGTCCGTCCCGTCTTCTTCGATCAGCGGACCGAGGACCAGACCATCGGCGCTGAGGATTGGGGGACGCTCATCGTCGGGCTCGGGGAAGGAGATGCGGCGATTCCGGCCGGGTGACATCAGGACGGCCACCCCTGCACTCTTGGTGACCTATCTGCGACAAGTCCCAAGATTTCATCGCGCGAACCGATGCCGTCGTCGCCCGCGAGCATGAGCTCGATGTCGACCTCGCGTGCGGGTTCGAGGTAAGTGTCTCGGGTCGTCTGGGGGCTGCGATGCCCGAGGAGAGTCTGAACCCTCACCCAGGGGTCGGCGCGACCCACGTAGTCATCGAGCCTGTCGTTCTCCCTGGCACCGAGCTGCTCAGCGCTGATCGCCCATCAACGCAGCGCGAAGGAGTGCCGGAGCATGTGTGGGTAGCATCGTATGCCCACGCCCAGCGCTTCGCACCGCCGGTTCGCGTCGTGGAACACCATCTTCCAGGTGTTGAAGCGCAGCGGCATTCCCGACTCCGAGAGCCAGAGCATTGCGGGCTCAAACCCGCGGGCGCCTTCGATGAACAACCGTTGCCTGTCGCCGGCGGTAAGGCTATCCAGCGACTCTGTCGTGATGTTCCCGTCTTCATCCTCCAAGCGGAGCTGCCCGCTCGCAGTCACCCGCCGGACGATTCGCCGTCCGCGTATCTGGTCGTAGCGGCCAGCCGCCTGCGCTCTCAGAACGCTCAGCGCCCGAGTGGACTCCCTGTACCCGTCGATAGCCTGCAGACCGGCCTGCGAGATCCAAAAGCTCCGGGCGCGACCCTTGGCGACGGCGTCCGCGACGCGACCACGAGACAGGGTGCCGTCACTTCGCGGGGCCGGTAGTTCGCACAACAGCAGCGTGCCGGCTTCCTTGCGTCGCAAGCCGCTCGTCCACAACGCGTCCGCAAACGCGAGGTTCCGGCCATCGTTCCGGCCACGCCAGGACCGGTCCGGGAGGCCGTCCCTGGTGTAGCCCCCCAGACCCACTTGCCTCCAAACACGGTACGTGTCGGGAAGCAGCCACTTCACGTCCAACGCGCGCACATCCTTCGGGCGGAGCCGCGCAGTCATCCCCGTCGTTCCATCGTACCGGCGGTACGACCGCAGCTTGACCGGGCTCTCCTGGATGGCACCACTCTCCTGCTGCCACACGAAGAAGTGAGTCAGGGCCGCGAGTTCTCGCGCGAAGGCTGTACCCGAGATCACAGCCTGGCCTTTGATCGGCTTCTGTCGGCGCCGGTAGTGGTAGTTCAGGAGGTGGTCTTCGGTAGCCTCGCGCCACTCCACGCCCTGCGACGTGAGGTAGCTGAGGAACACTCGGATGTTGTTGGCGTAGCCGAGTTGAGAGGTTGGCGCCAGGAGCCGGAAGCGAGGACTTGCGAAGTACAGCAGGACATTGATGTCAGCGGAGAGATCCGGCCGGAGCAAAAACGGGCGTCCGAACTCCAAGCCCAAGGCGTCCTCACGCTCCTCCAGGTCACCCCATTCGTCAGGTGCGTCGGACCCGTGCGGGTCCGACGCAAGAAACGCGCCGGCCCGGAACAGGCGCCAGTCGTCTCCTGCGTCAGCGGTCTGGCTATTGAGCATCGGTCCCCCTGCGGTAGCCTCATCCCTCACTGCGGCCGCCCCGTCGGCGCTACGTGGGGCCGACCCGGAGATGGCCATTGGCGACATCCCCTCACAAAGGTGATCCACGGAAACGTGCCGTACCCTGCACGCGCCCACGCCCAGACATGCGAACTCCCCGCATGTTCGGACGCCGAAGCAGCGATTTCGTGCGGTCCTCCCCGCAGTTGCCACGTCGGTGCGC
>VXOS01000142.1:0-69099 GCA_009839925.1 Chloroflexota bacterium | reverse complement strand
GACGCCGAAGCAGCGATTTCGTGCGGTCCTCCCCGCAGTTGCCACGTCGGTGCGCCGCGGGGCCAGCCCGGAGATCACCATTAGCAAACAACCCCTTCAGTAAGATGATCCGCGGAAACGTGCCGTACCCTGCACGGGCCCACGCCCGGACATGCGAATTCCCCGCATGTTCCGACGCCGAAGCAGCGATTTCGTGCGGTCCTCCCCGCAGTTGCCACGTCGGTGCGCCGCGGGGCCAGCCCGGAGATCACCATTAGCAAACAACCCCTTCAGTAAGATGATCCGCGGAAACGTGCCGTACCCTGCACGGGCCCACGCCCAAACACGCGAAGCCGTGCGTGTTTTGGCACCAAGCATCGCTTTGCGTTGTGGAGGCTTCGGAGACTGATGGTCGCAGAGAGGTACGAGCGACCCCCTGAGATCGCGGCGGAATACGAAGCGCTGCCGGACGAAGGCGCTCCTGACTACCTCGACGCGCTGCAAGAGGCGAGTCTCGAGGTGGCCATCATTGCTCGCCGGGCTACCGAGAACGAAAGGCTGAGGCGTCGAATCGATAGCATCATAGCCAAGCGCGCGTTGCCGCTCATCCACGCGGCCGCAGTCGGATGGGGTGGCGTGCCCGAGTGGGAGTACGATGAGGTCAGGAGCATCGCGCGCTTTCTGTTTTGGGAAGAGATCGCTCGGAGGGAGTCCTACTTCGAGGTTCACTTCCCGAACGCTGCGATAACCATTGCCAAGCGAGCTGGGGCTCGGTTCTGGGGGAGAAAGAAACGGCAGCGAGACCGGGATGCCTTAGCTCTCGACCCGGACGACTTCGCCAAGAACCCCACCGGCGGTTTGGACAAGTCGGTCGTGGACAACATCCTAATCCGGAGCGCGCTGGACACACTTCCCGAGGAGCAGCAGCGTGCAATTACGTTGCACTATATGATGGGGTGTCCGATCTTCAGCGATGATCCTTCAGTATTGACGGTCGCGTCGGGGTTACGATGCTCGGAACGCAAGGCCCGAAAGGTGATCGCGGACGCCCGAGCGGCGCTGAGGCGCTGGGGCGATCGGGAGCGGCGCAATGACTAGCGGCATCGGGCCGGGCCTGCGCCGATTCAGGGACGCACGCGCCAGGGGCGAAGAACCCGACCCTGGTGTAATCGCTCGGGAGCATCCCGGGGAGGCCATCGCCATCGCCGACGAGGTGCGCCGGACGGAGGCGCTGTACTGGGCGCGAGCCCGCGAGGAAATGTGGCTCGCGCGTGCCGAGGCGATGCGCGACGCCGGCGAGGATGTCACCTTCGGCACCGCGCTCCGCAACGCGCGGGAAGACCGCGGGCACTCTGTTCCGGCTCTAGCCGCCGCCGCGCGCGAACGGGGCGCGGATATCGCGCGCACGACGATCGAGCGACTCGAGGCGAACCAGATCGCGGTCACGGAGATCGAGCCCGTGGTCTGGGTGGCCCTGCTTGACGATCTTGAAATCGAACTCCATGAGTTCGTCGCAGGCCTGTGGATCGCGCTCCTCGAGATGCAGGGTGAACGTGCGTTCACCAGCACGGGCTTCAGGGCGGGCACCCTGGAGCCGGAGTCGGCTGCCTACCTCGATCGCGTGAGGGTCGCGCTCGGCATACCGACGGAATCGACGCACGGCGACGACAACGCGCCTTCAGGCCCGACGACCGCGGACATACCCACGGTGGCGCCAGTGTCGGACCTTGAAGACGCACTCGATGTCCAGGCGCACATCGACCGCACATTCGCCGCGGCGCCTGATGGGCGCGCGGCCGCAATCCGCCAGCTGTTCGTCGAGACGCTGGACTTCAACCCGGACCGAGGCCGGGTAGACCTCACTGATGCTCCCGCAACGGTGGAGTTGCCCGATGGCGCCGAGCGCATCGCGGAGCTCGAGGGCGTGCACGTCGTGTACGTCGCCCTCGAGGCCCCCGCCATCGGCCGGGTGCGCAAGGCGGACGTGACCGAGGCGGCTCGACTCATCGAGCGCCAACTCGGCGATGACCTGCTACTGGTCGTCGTCAACGCCGCCGGCGACCAGCTGCACCTCGTGCTCCCCGACCTCACTGGTACACGGCCCGTGCTGCGGCGCCTCGTGTTCGAGCGTGGCGAGCACAATCGAACTCCCGTCGAACAGCTCTCGAAGATCTACAGGGGTCCACGGGACACCCGGAGCGTCCGCGTTGCACTCACCGAGGCCTTCGATGTCGAGCCCGTCACCAAGCGGTTCTTCCAGGAGTACAAGCGGGTCTTCGAGCAGGTCGAGCAGAGCGTGACGGGGTTTGCCGAGGGCGAGGACGAGGAGCGTCGGCTGTTCGTCCAGACGCTGTTCAACCGGCTGATGTTCGTCTACTTCCTGCAGCGCAAGGGCTGGCTCAAGTTCCGCGGTGACACGGACTACCTCAAGGCGCTGTGGAACGACTACCGGCAGAACCACCGCGAGGGTGACAACTTCCACGTCAGTCGGCTCAGGACCCTGTTCTTTGTGGGGCTCAACAACCCCGACTCCCGCGACTTGACGGACGGAACGAACCCGCTGATCGGCGAGGTCCAATTCCTCAACGGCGGTCTGTTCGAGCAGGGCGACCTCGACAATCGCGAGGGCGTCACGGTGCCCGACGACGCCGTAGAGGCTGTGCTAACCAGCCTGTTCGAGCGCTTCAACTTCACCGTGATGGAGTCGACTCCCTTCGACATCGAGGTGGCCGTCGATCCCGAGATGCTTGGGAAGGTCTTCGAGGAACTGGTGACGGGCCGCCAGCAGTCCGGCTCCTACTACACGCCGCGGCAGGTCGTGTCGTTCATGTGCCGCGAGGCGCTCAAGGGCTACCTCGATGCGCGCGACACCGGACTAACACCCGACGCGATCGCCGCATTCGTGGACAAGCACCGTACCGACGACATAGACGTCCCGGCGGCGCGCAAGGTTGCGGACGCGCTGAGCGAGGTTACGGTCGTCGACCCGGCCTGCGGCTCCGGCGCCTACCTGCTCGGGATGATGCAGGAGTTGGTCGAACTCCAGACCGTGCTGTTCAACGTCGGCGCAGACGACAAGTCGCTCCATACGCTCAAGCTCGAGATCATCGAGCGCAACCTGCGCGGCGCGGACATCGATCCGTTTGCTGTCCACATCGCGCAGTTGCGGCTGTGGCTGTCGCTCGCAATCGAGTACGACGGCCCCCCGCCCGTTCCGCCGCTACCAAACCTCGATCTAGGGATCCTGACAGGGGACAGCCTGCTGGCGGCGCACGGAGGGGAGGGCGGCGTCCAAGGGACTTTCGGGGACCAGACAGTGGAGCTGCAGGAGCTCAAGGCGCGCTACATGCACGAGTTCGCCGGACCCGCCAAGGCGGCTCTGCGCGCACAGATCGCGGAAATCAACCGCAGGTTGCGGGAGCGCTACGGCGGCTCGGGAGCGGCGGACGCCGGCGGCGGCGTCGAGTGGCGTTCGGCCTTCCCGGAGGTGTTCGAGGCCCGCGACGCACGTGGTGGCGGCTTTGACATTGTGCTCGCCAACCCGCCGTACCACCAGTTGCAGCGCGACGGCGGGCGGCTCGCCAACCTCTATCGCGACGCCGGCTACACGACCTTCGTTCGGAGCGGTGACATCTACCAGTTGTTCTACGAGCGCGGTTGCGATCTGCTCAAGCCCGACGGTGGGGTACTGGCCTACATCACCTCCAACAGCTGGATGCGCGCGGCCTACGGTAAGCGCCTGCGCCGCTTCTTCGCCGGAAGTCACAAGCCGCTGCGCTGGCTCGACCTCGGCAAGGACGTCTTCGAAAGCGCGATCGTCGACAGCGGTGTGTTGCTGCTTCGCACCGGAGGCGAGTCTACTCCTTTCCCCGCAGTCGACATGGATCGAGTGCCCGGAGTCGCCTTCCCGCCACCCGAGGAGGACTGGGGCCTCATTCGCACGGAACCCGAGGCACCGTGGAGCATCCTCTCGCTCACCGAGCACGAGGTGATGGCGAAGATGAGTGCACGTGGGACGCCGCTCGCGCAGTGGGACGGCGTCAAGCTCAACTATGGCATCAAGACCGGGTACAACGAGGCATTCATCATCGACAGTGCCGCTCGAGACGCCCTCGTCGTCGAGGATCCTAAGTCGGCGGAGATCATCAAGCCGATTCTGCGGGGTCGCGACATCCGTCGCTGGCAGGCGGAGTGGGCGGACAAGTGGCTGATTTACAGTCACAGTGGGGTGGCTGAGCACGACTATCCGGCAGTACGCAGGCACCTACTCACTCACAAAGAGCGACTCGCGAGCCGCCGAGGTGGCGCGAATCCTCGGACGGGGCGCGTACCGTATGACTGGTGGCAACTTCAGGTTGACTACTACAGATCGGGTGCATATCGGGCCTTCGAGAATCCGAAACTCTTCTGGGCGACTATGTCACCGGAGGGGCGGTTCGCGTACTCGGACAGCGACGAGTTCTGCAACCAGAAAGGGTATGTTCTTACGGGTCCTTCCCTGAAGTACCTTGCCGCGATTCTCAACAGTACGCTTGTCAAGTGGTTCATGGAACGCACCGCATTCACCACAGGTATGGGGCTCATCCAGTGGGAGCGCCTCACGGTCGCCCCAATCCCTGTGCCGCGGATTAGCGTAGAGGAGCAGCGGCCGTTCGTGGAGTTGGTGGACCGCATCATCGACGCAAAGGCGTCGGATGCAGGATCCGACGTGAACGAGTGGGAGCGCACGCTAGACGGGCTCGTTTACGACCTGTACGGCCTGACAACAGAGGAGACGGCGGCTGTCGAGCACAGCTTGCCCTGAGCCACCTCTTTGACGTCTTCAGCGTCATCATGCTGCCAGCGGAGATGGACCACCGCATCGCGGGTAGTGACCGCCTAGCAAGGCGCTGACGATGACACCACCTATCCCGAGGTACCTCGTCGACATGGTCCGCCGAGAGGCACCGGTCGCGGAGGTCGTACCGGAATCGACGCCTGTGGTCGCGTTCGGGGATCCGTTCGTCGCCACCGTGGCCACGCTGGGCATCAATCCGAGCTTGCGGGAGTTCCTAGGCCGCGGGAAGCTCCTCGACGGGTCGTCTCGCCGGCTCGCAACCCTCCGATCGCTCGGCGCCGAGAGTCTCGAATCACTCACCGACGCGCAGGTGCTGGAGGTCGTCGAGGACTGTGCGCGCTATTTCGACGCAGACAGGAACCCCTACGGCCGGTGGTTCAACTCGCTCGACATGGTGCTCCGCGCCAGCGTCGGCGCAAGCTACTACACCGGGAGCGCCTGCCACCTCGATCTTGTTCAATGGGCGACGGACCCAATCTGGGGCGAGCTGGCCGAGCGCACGAGGGAGCAGCTCCTGGCCGAGGGGCTGCCACACCTCCGGGCGCTGTTCACCTTCGGCAAGACCACCCTTGTCTTGCTTAACGGCCGCCAGGTGCTGGACCACGTCAAGTCCGTCGGGCTGGTGGAGCTGAGCGACTGCGGAACGATGCCGATGGGCCACACGACGTGCTCGCTCTACATGGGGGACGGCGAAGGGGTGCAGTACGTGGGCTGGTCGACGAACCTGCAGGGCAGTCGCGGTGTGACCAATGAGTTCAAGAGCCGCCTCGCTGCGTGGGTCGCGAGCGTGGCACGACAGCAGAGAAGCAGCAGCTCATGAGCGCCTCGGTCTTCGTGGTGCAGTTCCCGCATCCGGGCGGCGAGCGCATCCTTCGCCATGGCGACCGGATGCCGTGGAACACGGGCGATCACGGGCGGAAGTTCCTCCTCAGCGCCGGGCGCTCCTTGGACTCGCAGGAGCAGGCAAGGGGCAAGCCCCTCGTCTTCTGGGGAGAGTGGGAGGCACCCTCCTGGGTCGTTGAGCGGTGGCCGCGCGAGGGGCAGCTTCCACGGGCACTCCAGGTTCCGGTCTGGGAGCGCCCGCCGACATCGAACTACCGCCTGAACACGGATCCATGGGTCTTCGGCGAGGCCTTCCGATACAGCAACTGCAAGCAGCTGACCAGCTACAAGAACCCGTCCGCCCTGCAGGAGCTGACGCCGGGATCAGTGATCCTCTTCGGCTCGAAGCTTCGCGGAGAGTTCGTTCTCGACACGGTATTCGTCGTCGAGGAGGCCGAATGTTACGCCCCGCACCACCCTCCCGAGACCGACGAGGCGTTTCGCGTCTGCACCATCGAGTCTCTCACTACCGACGGGAGCGGCGAGTATCGGTTCACACTCTACCGGGGCGCCACCTTCGACAAGCCAATGAAGGGGATGTACTCGTACGTCCCCTGCCGTGATGCTGCACGCCCGGATGCGCGCTTCGCCAGGCCAACCGTTTCCCTCCCCGGCTACATCAATCCGGCGAGCGGTCAAAGTCCCTCCGGAGCGAAGAGCCGTCTGACAATCGAGCAGGCCTTCCAACAGTGGGACAGCGTCCGCGAGCAGGTCCTCCTGGCCAGGTGTGAACTCGGCGTGTCGTTCGAAACCCCGCGACTCGAAGGATCCGCGTGACACGCCGAGACTGGCCGCAGCTGCGGTCAGCGCCCCCTACGGCTCCGCTGACTTGCAGAAGCCCGGCTCGTCGGGGTATCCGCCCGCGCCCTCCGCGCCCCGCCACGCGTGGTAGGTGTCGGCGATCCGCGCGCGCGGGAGTTCCTGGGCCGCTGGGCAGCCCCTCGACGGGCCTTCTCGCCAGCTGGCAACGCTCCGATCGCTCGGCGCCGAGAGAGAACAGCTGCTGGCCGACCACGCCGGGCCCGCCACTACGACTCCACCCAGCGGAGATCCGCTAGGGCCGTGCCCGGAGCTTGTAGCGCACGCTGCCGATAACCAGTGATAGCCTGACGAAATGACACGGCAGTCCCGGTACCCGCACCACGTCGGCCTGCGTATCTCGGAGGCTCAGCACGCCGCAATAGCCGAGTTCGCGCGGCTCCGCGAGAGCGACTACGCCAAGACGCTTCGGTTGCTCGTCGATCTCGGCCTCGGCGTCGTCGCCGCAGACGGCGGCCCCCAAGCCTGGGCGCACGAGGAGCGGCGCGACCTCGACGAGCGAATCAGGGCCGCCATCGCCAGGATCCTCCCGCCCGAACTCTGGCCCGACCTGCGCGGAAGGACCTGTCCTGACCCGGCAAGCCGAGTACCTGCGAGCTCGTCGCGGGCCGCTCGCTGGCTCCGGGCGGTGCGGTGGCCCCTGGGGAAGATCAGTTGCTTCTGGGATCGCACCTCCGAGCAGCCGGCGTTCAAGGCGGAGCGCTTCATCCAGATCCTGCGGCGGGGTTGGGCCTAGGAGTTCGTCTACGCGACGAAGCGCGCACGTATGCACTCCCCCGCCGGATGGCTCGGGTGGTACCATAGCGTCGTCCCCACTGCTCGCTCGGCGACCTCGCTTCCGCCAGCTCTGGATCACTCCTCCGTGGTGAGTACGCCTAGCCAGGGCATTCAGGTGCCACGTAGACTCGGGAACGAGTGGGAGAGCCGGAAAACGTGCTAAGACTAGCCGAATTCCCTAGATGGCTCAGGAAGCTCCTCGGGTGGATCTACTTCGTGTGGGCGTTGGCCGTAACTCTGTTCGCCGCGTCGGTGGTCATACGCTCGCTCGACTTCGGTAAGGAAGTCGAGCCGACGACCGAAACCCTCATGCTGCTCGCGGGACTGCTTGTCGCACCGCTCCTTCCATTCGCCCAAAGGCTGCTGCTCCCTGGCGGGGGCGTAGTCGAATTCAACACTGAAGGGACGCGCGAGTCGGGTCGTGCTGCGGAGCAGGGCATCACGCAGGCGGTGCCGACCCTCGAGCTTCCTCCGTTGGGCTCGGAGTGGGAAGACGAGGACGGGGATGGTTAGACCGCAGCTCCCCTCATTCCAACTCCGAGATCTGGAACTGGACGACCAGCCGGAGGTGGCTCTGGTCCTCGCTCGGAGGGCGATTGAGGCACGCCTCGAGTGGTTGGCGAGCTACCTCGCTCCCGATAGGCATCGCCTCGGATCATCCGAGTCCGCCCTCAACGTGCTGAAGTCTCAGAGTGGCTTTGACACGAAGACTGTGCGCGCGATTCGCGACGTGCTCGGAGCGACGGACCCCGTAGCCCACGGCCGAAGCGTCTCGCCTAGTGTTGCTGCCGTCGTTGCAGAATCGGCAGAGCGCGTGTGCGCAGCGCTAGAGGATGCGATCCAGAGTTTGCAGGAGCAGCTTGAGGCCGCCCCGCCCCGGACGAGGCTTGCCTACGCTTTCCTGGCACTGCCGAGCACGACACGTCGCGCCATCGCAGTCCGTCTTGACCTCTTCCATGAGGGAGACGACGCTCTTTCTCGCAAGGGCTTTGCGCGTGCGGTCTTCGAGCGAGCCCGCGCAGCTAATCGGCTCGCGGAGCTCTGGAGCGAGACGGCTCAAGAGAGCAAGGGTATCCCCGACCGACCGCCGGATGGACTTGGAGCAGCAACCTGATGCATCAACATTTTTCCTACTGGCTCGGAGGTGTGAACGTAGGTCTGACGAGCGAGGTCGCCGAGAGCCGATGGGGGGCGGTCGAGGCATTGGCTCGCTGGACCACGGAGCCACAGAGGGCGCTCCGTCTCTCGGCGTGCGCCGTTGCGGCTGCATCGGCTCCGAAGGAGTGGCTTCGGGAGATATCTGGGGTGCTCCAAAGCGGCGATGTAGCGTTCTCGACGATCGACAACGACGCGGAAATGCAGGTTCTCGCGGCCTCGACGATCGTCGCGTTGTTCGAAGAGGAAGGACTGGCTACCGATACGGCAGCGCTCTGCGTGGCTACCGGCACATTCGGCGACCGCGCACCGGAAGCGACACCCGATCTGGATTCCCTCGCGCACGACTATCTCAGCCGTCGAGCGGTGAGCATCCGGCCCCACGAGGAACCACTGCATACGTCCGCCCTTACTCCTGCTCAGATGGGTGTGGGAACCAAGCTGTCCAACCAGGTCGAGGAGGCGCTCGGTCAGAATGACTACGCAGCAGCGGTGACAGCCCTGAACGGCGCTGTTTCGAACCTCGCGAAGCGCCTCGAGAACGTTGCGGCGTCCGACGTCACTGCTCGCAATCAACTAGTCCAGAGCCTAGCTGCGCTCTCGGAAGAGAACGATATTCTCTGGTGGGTCATCAACGACTACTCACGAGAGTTGAGCAGGCCACGCGGACAAGCGTCACCCCAGGGACTGGTCCTCCCTTCAGCCTATGAGCTGGCAAGCCTTGTCACACACGACGTGCCGCCGACGGCTTCGATCGAATATCTGCGACACGCGTTGGCGTCTGCCGAAGGGGAGGCGCCAATACAACTCACCGTCGCGGAAGCCATGGAGGCAACCACCCCGGACTGGCGAGACTCGGCGACGGCCGCCTTACCTGAAGAGGCCCCAGGCCACGTCTTGCCGCTGCTTGCTGGCTTGCGGATCATGGGCGAGACACCTGCTGCTGGAGATTGGAATCAGGCACTTCGGGACCGGACGGGGCTCGGGGCGGACTTCGCTGACGCTCCGGAGGAAGTCGGGCTGCAGCTCCTACGGGAACTGTTGCTCACCCGGTGCCTTGGCAACTCCTAGCTGGGGCAGGACGTGGCCATGACTCCGAACGACACTGCGGCGGGCTTCGTCGCGCTACCGTCTGCGGACGCACTGACAATCGAGGAGGCGAACCAGACCACCCGTTCCTCAGTAACGCGAGTCATTATCCCCGTGGGCCTCGCTGGCGTCGGGAAGACGACGTTGCTTACCGAGATATACGGCAAATTCCTTCAGGGCCCGTTTGCTGGCCATCAATACGCGTGGTCCCGAACGCTTCACGGGTTCGAGCAGCGCTCGCATCATGCGCGGATAGCTTCCGGCCGGGCGACCCCAGAGACGCCTAGGACGCCTCTCGCTGACCGCGACGTGTTCTTGCATCTCCGACTCGCCGCCCACGACGGCGTGGCGCCAGCGCGAGACATCTTGATCGCCGATTGGCCAGGCGAGGAGTTCCGAGCGATGCGGGACGACGTACAGACAGCCAGAGCACACCCGTTTCTCTACCGGGCTGACCACATCGCCTTCCTTGTGGATGGCGAGCGCTTCGGAACACAAGCACTGCGGCAAGAGGCTCAACACGAAACCGAAATGTTGATCCAGAGCATTCTCGACGCGGGCGTCGATAGAGCTGTGAAGTCGGTCATCTACACGAAGTGGGACGCAGCGTTGAGGGGAGACGGCGCTGATCAACTCGAGGACTTCGTCAAGAGGTTCGAAGAGGAGATCCGCCGCAAGCACGAGGCCCGCACGGGTGAGCTTCAGTTCATTTGGACAGCGGCTCGTCCGGAATCTGGCTCCGAGCTGTGCCGCGGGAAGAACCTGGATGAAGTCCTCCGAATCTGGCTTCGTTCCGCTCGCCGACCGCTTGAGGCCTCTCTGCCCCCCGGGGTCCAAGAGGTGCGCGAATTCGATCGCTTTCGGTCTCGCCCGCCGCAGAGGGTCGACTGATGCACCAAGCGTTGCTCGTCGGTCTGCCGTCATCCGGCAAGACGACGTTCCTCGCAGCCTTGTGGCAAGTCATCGTTAGCCGGGATGTTGATGGCGCCCTCGAGCTAGAAGTTCTGGAGGCGCCCGTGGACCACCTGAACGACCTGACGGGTCGCTGGCTACGGTTCGAGGTGGCCAACCGAACGAGTATCGACGCCGAGCAGATTGCCACGATCAGAATCAAGCCCAGCGACGCGGACTCCATCACTGAGATCGTCGTACCCGACCTCGCCGGCGAATCAATCAAGCGGAGCCTTGCGGATCGCCAATGGCCAACTAGCTTCCGGGACTACGTGCACGATTCCACGGGCGTGTTGCTCTTCGTTCACCCGAAGGAGACAAGCGAGCCATGGCCGATTCTCGACGCAATGGAGATCGCGGGCGAGGAAGCACTGCCATCTCAGGAATCTGGCGCGGCGGACGCGCCAACCGAGAGTGAATGGAGCGCTGAGCAAGTACCGACGGACGTGCAGCTCGTCGACCTACTCCAGCTTCTTTGCACGGAGATTGCGGCGGGACACTTCAGGCTCGCCGTGATCGTGTCTGCGTGGGATCTGGTGGAAGAACAAGGCACCCCGTCAGAGTGGTTGGCCAAGGAGCTCCCACTGGTTGATCAGTTCCTGAGAAGCCACGACCACTCGCGCTTTGATGTTCGCGTTTACGGAGTCTCCGCGCAGGGCGGTGAGCTCCCTCAGGACAGCGATCGCCTCAAGTCCCTCCTCAGCGCTTCTGAGCGGATACGCGTCGCGCGCGACGCGAACGCAGAATCGCATGACATTACCGAGCCCCTCCGGTGGGTCGTCGATGTCGATACGGGGTGATACCAGTCGCGGTGGCGAGGCGATGCGAGTCGCTCAAGCCCTCCATGGGTACCGCAGCGGGCACGACCTATTGGCGAGTTCTCGTCGGCTATCCAGGGAGGGGGAGCGAGCCCTCCTCGAGCTGTCTGATCTCTCCGGGTCGGCCTCTAGGACTCGCGGGTTCGAGAGCTACATATCGGGATACCCGGTGCCGGGCGAACGCCTCTACGCGTTTGCGCGGACGTGGTTGGCGGACGGTGGCGCAAGGCCGGGTTCGGTGTGGACCCATACGTTGCTTCTCACGCCTGAGCAGATCGCGCTGCCGAATGTAGCGAGTCTGGCGGATTGGTTCCGGAGGCCGCGATCCGTCGATCAGGCGATTGAGTACGGGAGCCCGCTTGAGATCGATGAACACGATATCGCTGAGCCTCCACATCCGCCTACACGCTCGCAGTCGACTGACAACAACATCCGTCTAGCCGATATCATCGGAGCTCTGTACCAGAGCGACAGTGCGAATCACGCGATTCTCCTGCCGGCGGCATCCGCCGCTGACTACGAGGAAGTCCTGCTTGATGTCTGGTCCATTCAGTGGCCTGAGCTCCGCGAGCACTTCTCGTTCTGCACTGGAGCTCTATCCTTCCGCCAAGTCGCTGGCCGCCCCTTCGATCTACAGGTCATCCCTCAAGATCGCTCAACGACGATCGAGCGGCTCGCCGCTCAGGAGGTGATCCTCCTGGGTGCTGGGCACCGCGCTCACTCACACTCAGCTACATGGGCCACCGGTCTTCGACCAGATGCCGCCGCCTTGCGCGAGCTGAGGAACTTCGCGTGGCAATTCGGACCGCGACTTGCCCCCGACCGGTTGTCGTTCGGGCGTGTAGCAGAACTTCACTCGATCGCTCGGGGCCTGTCGGATCGCACTGATTGGCAGTCGCTGCTGGAGAGGGTCGGTGCGTGGTATCCGCGACGGGCGGCCGCCGAGGCATTGAAGTCTTGGGCACTCGACGAATCCGGATCGAGCCTCACTGAACCGCTCACAAGTCTGGATCGGCTCTCCGTCCTGTCGCGCTCGGCGGCCGGATCTGCCTTCCCCGGATGGTGGCGCTCCCTGAGCAGCGCGTTCCTGCAAGCGATGTCAGTCGATGAACCAGAGTTGCGGGTGTTCCTGCGAGAGTTCCCAACGTTCGCGACAGCGGATGCGCGCAATGCGCTCGTGCGGCTCGCGGCCGAAGATCTCGAAACCGAGACGTTTGTTGAGCTCCTTGGGTCGTGGCCAGATGTGGTCACGTCGAGCGCACTCGATCTCAGGCCTTCGATTGTCGCGGACCCGACACTCTGGAGATCGGACAACGCTAAGCCCCGTGCTCTTGCCTGGCTCCGTGGAGCTGACTTGGATGACTCTCAGATCGTCGCGATAGTGCGTGCCGTGATCGCTGCGGGGCCGTCCGTTGCCTTAAGTGACCTCGCTGGCGAACTGGGGAGCCGTGCGATCGAAGCTGCCTTCGACGTGCTGGGGGAACGCGTGGATCAGGAGGAGGTTCTGCCGGCGCGTCCCGAATGGGCAGCAACCCTGCGCACACATCCTAAGCGAGGCATTTTGTGGCTTGGCAGGAGCGAGATGCCATCTACAGCGCTCGCCAAGCTCGTCCTCGAGCAGTTCCCTCCGGGGGATCGGCGGCTCCGTGCTCTTGAGAACAAGCGTTGGAGCGAGATCGTCAACCAAACTGACCCTTCCACCGCTGCAGGGACCTCGGTTCGTGCATTTGCACTCGGCGTTGGGTTCGGCGATGAGCGCCCGTCCGCGAGCCACCTCGTAGCCCAAGTCTTCCAGACCGTCCACGACGCCGCCGAGGCAGGTCGACTCAGTAATGATGACTGGAACAAGCTGAAACGCGCCTTCCCAAGGTCGCCGCGGTCATTGCGGAGACTCATCCGTCGCGGTGGGGTCGGAAGAGGGCAAGTCCTGAGAAGAGCACTCGTCGAGGCATTCGGGCAGCGGGATTGGCCCGTAGCGGGTTTTCTCGAGGCGGTCAGCGACACGTCCGTGTTGGCTCGCACCGTGAGTGAGAGTGTCCGAACCAAATCGGGTAAGACACTAGGTCGGCGACTCAACGCTGCGATTCAGGGTGGAGATCTCGTCCCCAGCGATCTACAGCGGATGGCCCTCGACGACTGGATCGACGGCAGCGCCAGAGAACGACAGCGCCGACCCGGTACGCCCACGTGAGAGCGCCGACTCCTGCGCCGTCGGCAATTCTGTCTCCTAGATTGGCCTAGGGGGCTGCGCATCGTTGCCGAGACTGTAGAGGTGTGAGACACGGCTGACCGGCGGGAGGCCGCCAAGCCGCCGCAGCGCCGGCCCGTTCGCCCACCACGCTACAGCCCCTCCCGAGGCCTGATCATTCGGCGAGCGGCTCAACTAATCAGAATGCCGCTGGCATGTCTTCGCCGAGACGGGTCGCTCGACTCAATCGATGGAGCACCAGCGAGTCCGGGCCGCCAGGGAGCGCTACGCGGCTCACAACAGAACCACTGCTGCGACCCCGCAGGGCATACAGCGACATCCCGACGTACCATTGAGGTCGGGCCCGGGTCGGGCAGGCCCACGGTTCCGCCCCCGAGCAGGAAGGTGGCGACGCCATGAACGTGCGACAGTTGATGACGCTCCTGGCGACCTACCCGCCTGACCTGCGCGTGGTTGTGAACGGGTACGAAAGCGGCTTCGACGACGTCGAGTCCGAGCGGGTGTCCGTCACGAGTATCGTGCTCGATGTCGGAGATGATTGGTGGGACGGACGCCACGCCGCCGCCGTGGATCGGGGCTCCGAGGAGCACAGCGCGCGCGTCGTGGATGCACTCGTGCTCTGGCGTGCCTCGCACTGGAACGACCCACCTTAGGCTGGTCCAGCATTGAACATCCTCCACGCCTTCACTGACCCTGACCTGCTGACCCGGCTGCAGGAGATGCTCGGTAGTTCGGCCCGGGCCGACATCGCCGTCGGCTACTTCTTCATGTCTGGCTTCGGCGCGGTCAGCGAAGAACTGGCGCGGCTGGACAAGGTGCGCATCCTCGTCGGCCGTGCCGACCGGCAGGTGATCGAGGCGGTCGCTGCGGGGCTACAGCAGCCGGACGCGCTGCGGGCGCGGCTGCACTCCGATGGGCTTGTGCAGCGGCGCGAGCGCGCCGCGGTGGCGCGGGACTCCGTCGACCGCATCGCTGACGGGGTGTCCCTCTTGCCGCAGACGGAGGACGCCCAGAACGCGGTGAGCCTGCTCCGGGACATGGTCGCCTCGGGCAAGGCGGAAGTCCGGGCCTACCGGCGCAGCCCGCTGCACGCCAAGGCATACCTCTGCTGGTACGACGACCACGCCGAGCCCGGCTCGGCTGTCGTCGGCTCCTCGAACCTCACGCTGGCCGGCTTCAGCGGCAACACCGAGCTCAACGTGCGGGTCACCGGCGACGCTGAGATGGCCGCCCTGCGCGACTGGTTCGACGCCCTCTGGGAGGACTCGGAGGACATCAGCGAGGAGTTGCAGGTCACGCTGGAGCTCTCCTGGGCGCTTGCGAAGACGCCGCCCTACCACGTCTACCTGAAGGCCCTCCACGAGCTCTACAGCGGCGGCGCCGGGGCGAGCGAGCTACCGCTCGAGCCGCAGGACGGTGAGCTGGCCAACTTCCAGCTGGACGCGGTACGCCGCGGTCTGGCGATGATCGATGTCCACGGCGGCTGCTACATCGGCGACGTCGTGGGGCTCGGCAAGACCTTCATCGGCGCAGAGCTGCTGCGCCAGCTCCAGTTCAGCTATCCGAACGACGGCCGCCCGCTCATCCTCTGCCCTGCCGGCCTGAAGCCGATGTGGGAGTCGTTCAACGAGCGCTTCCAGCTGGGCGCCGAGGTGATCTCGCACAGCATGATCGCCCCGTCCGGTGAGGCTGAGTTCGACGAGGAGCTCGGCCGCTACATCGACGCGGCGCCCCCCGAGCGAGGCGTCGTCCTCAATCAGATGTACCCAGACCGGGGCCCCGTGCTGGTGGACGAGGCGCACAACTTCCGCAATCGAAACCAGCGCTACGCGGGCCTGGAGGAGTACCTTGAGTCCGGCGACCACAAGGTGGTGCTGCTCAGCGCCACGCCCCAGAACCTCGGCCCGCTGGACATCTACCGCCAGCTCAGCCTGTTCCTGGACGACACCAGTCACGGCCTGCCGATCGAGCCCCTCGACCTGCAGGAGTATTTCCGGAACGCGGAACGCTGGCTCGACTACCACGCGGCAAAGACCAACTACGAGGCCGAGTACGAGGCCTGGGAGCGAGAGCGCCCCACACGCACGCCGCCGGTGCCACCATCACAACCAACAGTGCCGCGAGCCGACATCACGCAGGTGCTGTCGCCCTTGTTCATCCGCCGCCGGCGACGCGACATCCTCGACCTCTACGGCGATACCGCGATGGTCGGGGGCCAGCCCGTGCGCTTCCCGGATCCAGTGCTCGAGAATGTCCACTACCGGCTTGACCGCGTGTACGCCCGGGCCGGGGAGTTCCAGGAGATCACGGAGGCGCTGGCACAACACGAGGCCTCGCGGTATCGCGCCTCCGAGTACCTGGGCGACGACTTCAAGACGCGGGCCGAATACCGAGGGCTGCTGCGCGCGAGGGACCGGATCGCCGGCCTGATGAAGGTGCTGCTCCTGAAGCGGCTCGAGTCGAGCGTCGCGGCGTTCCGGTCCACGCTCGAAACGCTCATCAATAGCAACCGGAACTTCCGGGAGTCGCTGGAAGCCGGATTCGTGCCCGTCGGCGCTACGGCAACCCGCCTCCTGGCGGGTCACGAGTTCGACGCCGACGAACTGCTGGAAGTCCTCCAGCAGGAGGAGGCGCGCGGCCACGCCCGCAGTGCGGCGTATCCTGCCGCGCACTTCGAAACCGAACGCTGGATCGCCGATCTCGACGCGGACTACGAGGTGCTCGGTGGCCTCTTCGAGCGGATAGCGGACATCGCTCCGGACGACGACGACAAGCTCCGAGCGCTCCGGGAGTTCCTCGACCAGCCCGCGGTCCGTGCCGACAAGGTGCTCATCTTCTCCGAGGCCGAGACGACCATCGACTACCTCTACGAGCAGTTGAATCCCGGCGGCCACGACCCGGAGATCGCTCACCTCAGTGGCGGCAACCGCGACAACGCCGAGACCATCGTGACCCGGTTCTCGCCGCGCGCGAACCTGACCACTGGGCGCCAGGTTCCCGGCCTTGAGATCCGCGTGCTGCTGGCCACGGATATCGTGTCGGAGGGCCAGAACCTGCAGGACTGCGCGCGGGTCCTGAACTACGACCTCCACTGGAACCCCGTGCGGCTGATCCAGCGCTTCGGCCGCGTCGATCGCATCGGGACAGAGCACGACGTCATCGACCTGCACAGCATGTGGCCGGACACCGCGGTCGATGAGGGGCTGGAGCTGACCGAGCGGCTGGGCCGCCGTATCCAGTCGTTCCACGACTTGATCGGCCTCGACAACAGGCTCCTGTCGGAGGCCGAGCGCCTGAACGCCGACGCGATGTACCGCATCTACGGCGAGCAGCGCATGCCGGAGGCCGACGACGGGCTCGACGAGGTGGCCGCGCACCAGCGCGCCGTCGCCCTGCTCCAGCGGATCCGCGAAGACAACCCGGAGCTCTGGGAGACCATCACATCCCTGCCGGATGGCATCCGGTCTGCTCTCGCCGTGCGGGCGCCGAGGCCAGCGCGCGAGGACGCCCCTGACGACATCTACGTGCAGGATGTGATGCCTCTCGAGGGCGCGCAGGCTCCGCTAATGTCGCCGGCGAACATCCGGGCCGCGCCCCCGGCGGCCTTCGATGACCCGGTGCCCGGCGAGACGCTGGTGCTCCTCGGCGCCGGCGAGGTGCATGGCTGCTACGCCGTGGGGTCGGGTCTCGAGCCCCGGCCCATCAGCCCCGCCCAGTTTGTCGCGGCCGCCGAGTGCACCCCCGACACGCCAGCGGAGGCGCTCTCGGAGGACACGAACGAGCGCGTGATGGCGGCGTTCGAAGCGTTCAGGACGGAGTTCGGGCAACGGCTGGGCCGGGCCCGCCGGCCGCGCAACACGAGGGCTCGGCGCTACATGTCCCGGCAGCTCAACCTTGCCGTCCATGCCGCCGCCGACGACCCGGCTGAGATGCGGCGTCTCGAAGTGCTCCGTCGAATCTTCAACGGCGACCTGCCCCCGCCGGCCGAGAACGCCCTCGGCGAGATTCGGAGCTTGCAGCTCGAGGGCCGAGTGCTGCGCATCCGCCTCGAGGCCCTGCGCGAGCGCTACCGCCTCAGCGTCCCCGACGATTCCGAGACGGCCCGGCCGCCGGAGCCTGAGGTGATCCGCATCGTCTGCTCGGACGGCCTAGCTTAGTTCCCCCTATGCGTGGCCGATCGAGCTTGCCAATCGAAGAGCCCGATGACGTCTTCTGTAACAGTGCCACTGCCCTACACCGTTCCTGACTCGGGCTGTTCCGACGCTGGGCAGCCGATCGCCGATCACGGTCGGATTACCATGGTCGTGCCATGATCGCCGTGCGCCCGGTGCACTATGAACTCTCCATGGGCGTAGTCACGGAAGCGACTCGTGACCTCCCACGCCCAGGCCAGCGCCATACCAGTTTCACTCGTGAACCTGTCGACAACGGCCTGAGGCGCGACGAGAACCCATCCACTTGCAGGCAGGAGATCCCTCACCGCGGTCGCGGAGAGGCTCCCCGACCAATCGGTCCATTGGGCTACGAGTTCCCCGGCGCACTCGTAGTCGACCGAGTCCTGCCGGCAAATCGCTCGGATCTCTGCATCTACCAATTCCGGCGACGGGCATTGGAAGCCGCGAAGCCCACGCCATCCCTGCCAGACAATGAATGCGAGAGGTCCGGTCGAGCCCGAGCAAGGCACTACAACCCAGTCGGCGAGTTCCTGTGCACCTCCATTCGCGCCGATCGCTCCTTCGAACCGCAGCGGCGACGGCCGCTGCCTAAACGGCGATCGGACTGATTTGAGGTACTCGAACAGTTGCTCGCTCCCCGGCCGGCTTGGCCCATCAGTCCGTTGGAAGAACGCGCGGATTTCCAGATCATGTTGCGTGCGGTTCGTGTGAGAGATGCATCCGCTCGCTGCGAGTACTGCGTGGCCGTCAGACCGCCACGCCTGCACGGCCGCGTTCACCTTGCGTAGCGTTGTCGCGACTTCGGAATCGATCTCGTTTGCGTCGCCGTGGGTGTCGAGGCTTGGCCACCAGCCTGGAGCCTTAGTCGGCCTCACGCCCCAGAGGCCTAGATCGGCCGGGGAGACCTTGGCTGCAGCGCCGAGGAGCCAATCCGCGGGCGCGCTCGTGTGCGAGGCTGCCCACGCTAGGGCGCGCAGGTATGCCGAAGTGCGGGTTTCCGCAGAGATAGGCCGCCAGCCGGGGTGGTAGCCACTCTCGTAGGGTCCAGCTGCACTGTAAGCGCTCGCGGGCGACTCGCCGTGGCGGCCACTCAAGACCGAGAGTTCAAAATCAAACTGCCTTTCCAGAGGTGCCTGGAAGACCCGGGCGGCCCTCTCCAAGCGTTCCCGGATCATCTCTTCGAAGAATACCTCTCGGGCGCCGGCACTCGTCCTTGGGGGCACCCACGAACTGGGCGGCAATCCAGAGTGCCGACCGAGGCTCGGGTTACTCGTGTAGGAGGGGTCGAGGTGACCGAGGTACAGCTCCGACAAGACGGAGCGGGCCCTAACGGCCGAAGCGATCCTACTTGTTGACGGCGAGTTTGCGTCCGCCCTCCCCGCTGCGTGTAGGAACGGAAGCAGGCCGATCGCTGCGAGACTCTCGAGCTCTTGGTCGGCGATCCAGACGAGCAGCGCTTGAACGGCCCCATCGTCGCCGGCCGCTATACGGTCGCCGAGCTGCGATGCCGCACGTTCGCGAACGAGCGGGGCTGGCCATCGCAGGCGGTCAACAAGCAGTTCGATCATGTGCTCTCCGCCGAGTGCTCAGCCCAGTCTGGCATCGGGAGCGCTTGACCTGACACCTGATCACGAAGTGTGGCGACGAGTTGCGACGTGACGGCGGCGGCGTCCTGCCAGCGTTCGAAGTAGATGAGGTACTCAACAATGCGTGCGATCGTCATGCCGAAGTGAGGCTGGACTCCCGGTAGAGGCCGTAGCGATTCGGTGAGGAAGTCGCGCCAACGGCTCGGGAAGTCTCGCTTTACCCAGCGCCATCGCTCCTTGGCATCCTCGAAGCTGGTCCAATACTCGCGCCAGCCATTGTTGGTTTGCTGGGCTCGCACGAGCCAGCGATAACTTCCGCTGCGCCCACCGATCCGCCTCGCTGCGGCTACTGTCTGATTGCTTACGCTCAGCCGGTCATCCCCGAAGAAGTACAGTTCGGCAGCGTCGAGAGCGTCGGCCGCTCGCTCCGTGTCCGCCCAACTGTCCAACCACGCCGACAACTCGCGTTCTCGATCAAGGGGCCAAGCGAGCGCCTCTGACCTGACTAGGTCGGCGAGCCGCTCGGGAGGGAAATCGACATGTCGATGAGCACGGCCTGAGTCGGACGCTACTCGGGCGATGTCGTCGCCGGTCGTGCTTGTCACCGACCCCGCGTCCACTTCTGCGAGGCTGCTGGAGTACCGTGGGCTGAGTTCCAGCAGCTCGCTTGCAGACTGATCAGAGTTGCGTGCCCGATCCTCGAGGAACCGGATTGAGTCGGGATCGATGCACGTGCTGACGAGATCCCGCAGCTCGGGATTCGCTAGATCGGCGCTCCTCACGAGATCACGTAACACCCCATCCACATCTTGGTACCGCTCGGAATCCATGAGCGCCTTCATGTACCGGATCGCGAGGTCCGCGTCGAAGCGCAACAGGAGCGCCCCGAAACGCGCCGCCAAGTGCGAAGTTTCATCGCCGTCCGTGAACTCAAGCACGGCCGCGATCGCGGGCGCCAACCCGATCCAAAGCTGCCGACGTCCGTCGAACCGGTCTGCCCCTGCTTCGATCGCGTTCAGCGCCGAGTGCAGCAGAATGTCCTTGTGAGAGCCGTACGCGACAAGGTTCTCTGCGGCCTGGCGCAGGTGTTGTTCTGCATCCTGGCGCAGGCCATAGCGCGCGCATGCCGCAGCAAGAAGCGCGAAGGTGTTAGCCCTCGAGTCGAACGGCGCGATTCGTCCGGCAAGTTCATCGTCGACGGACTTAGAGAGGCCGCGAAGCGCCCCGATATCGATGTCAGCCGTTCCTTCCGCAACCCACCGAAGGATCTGTCCGTGGTCGGCGAATGTGTGAGAGGCGACTGACGCTACTTCCTCCCAGTGGAGCTCGGCGCTTCCCCCGGCTGCGCGCCGCAAGACCAGAAGGTCTTCGGTGATTGTGCGGAGCGCTCGTCGTATACCCGTTGAGCTTTCTCGGTCCTCCATTCCGTCGTCCCAGGGTGGGGTCTTCAGCGGCCGGGTGGCCTCGTAGCCTGCAACCACATCGACTTCCTGAGAGTGCTTCCAGGCTTCCGCCACCGCGACTGCGCCCTGCGCGAGAGCTTCTAGCGACGATGTCAGCCACGAGCGAAGAGTTGCCGGCGGTGCCCACCGGCCGGCAAAGCCAGGCGACTGGAACTCGCGGACTACGATGAAGAAGAACAAGTCATGCGCGTATCGCGCAACGACTCCGGGATACTGCTCGAACGCGTAGTCTCTTCCAGCCGCTGGAGCGGGCGGCTCCTCTGTCGCAACCCCTCCGGGGTCTCCTTCATGGAACATGCGATACACCCAGGCGTAGGGCGAAGCGAGCAACTGGCAGTCGGGCTCCGACAGCGCGATCCCCTCGTCAGCCCCAACCATTGCCACATGGCAGGATAGGCGGCGCGCGGCAGCGGCGCTGAGCGGTTCGGCCAGGGCTCGAAGGGCGAACCGGACCTCGCGGGCGCGGCGTAGTCCCGCGACCCAGTTGGTCGCCAGAGATGCCTGCATGTCTTCGGACCCAAGGCTGGCCGCAAACCTCGCGAACCTCTCGGGCTCGATTCCAGCAAGCCCAGCGAGTTCAGCGACGGTCTCTCTCCGCTCTCGTTGCTCCCCGAACCACCGAAGATCGGCGGCCTCTCGCGCAAGCCGCCGCTTAAGCTCATCGAAACACCTCTCGACCGCCTCTGGTCTCCCTGAAAGGTGCAGATGCCGCGCCAACGCGATCACGTGCCGGTCGCTCAGCTCGCTCAGTCTCGCAATCGCTCGCGGCTCCAAGAAGTCGTCTGCCCCGAGCGAGAGTTGCGCGGCGAACATCCACCGCAACGCGTCCTCGTCGCTGGCGCTTCTGTCCACGGTATCGGCCAGAATGCCCCGGTCCACGTATGTCGTCAGGTCTGCCTGCTCAATTGCCTCGAAGGCAGCTGCCCGTAGTACATCTTCGATCTCGCCCAGCGGATGGCTGGCAGCAACGGCCTCGACGACCCACTCACGAGCGGAACCCGCCATCAGGTGGTCGGCATCGCCCGCATCGAGCTGTAGAAGCCAGAGATGGGATCTTCGCCAGTACTCCGATGCCGCGCCTTCCAGCCATTCGATTGCCGCCTGGCGGAGTGCGGGCTCGCGCTCCACGAACGCCGCCTGCTGCCCCGCGTACAGGAGAAGACTGCTATGGAAGGGCGACCATCCAAGTCCGTCGTCGGCGAGAAGGTGACGGGTCGCACTGACCGCCATCGAAGCGCTGGCCTGCTCATAGCCGACAAGCCGGAGGCACTCATGGAGACCTCCTTCTGGCCAAGGAAACCTCGCCACGGCCAACAGGAAGACGACGTCTCTAGCCGCGTCCGGGAGACTCACCCAAAGAGCTCGGTAGTAGTCCTCGACTGTGCCCGCTGGCGCTTCGGGGATTACACGGATTGAGTTCGTCGTCAGGCTCTCGCCTCGGCTTGCGACCTGCTCGACGGTGTAGCGCATCAAGAGGGGATGGCCTCGTGTCCGAGCATGGAGCACTCTTGCCAGTTCTGCGTGGTGCCAGCCCATGCCGCGCGGGGCCCACTCCGCTGGCATGAGGTCGCGATGATGAGTCAACCACTCACGGATGGCTTGCCTATCGAGTCGGGGCAACTCGATCCACTGCTCTCTGGGTGCGAATCGAAGTAGCGAAGGCGGAAGCTGCTGATCCTCAACCGGCTGCGTGCCAACGACTACCACGATGCCCGGAGGTGCTGGAAGGAGTTGGTCGAACAACTTCTGGAGCTCTTCACGGGAGTTCCTTGCCCGCCACACGTGGTCCAAGCCATCAACCACCACCACCAGGAACTTGCCCTCATCGGCGAGCTGCGCCCCGACGCCATCAAGCCAAGCTCGCAGCGCGCCAGGATCGGGATTCTGGGTGGGAAGTTCGTGGACGTAAGGACTTAGGCAAGTCTCGATGTCTGCCACGAGAGACTCAGCTGCACGCCTCGCCTCGAGGCGTTCTGGGCGATCGCCGCTGGCCCGCAACGAGTAGTGGTGCCTGACAACTGGTTGTTCTTGTTCGTGGAGCTTCTCAACCAGGTAACTGAGGTAAGTGCTCTTCCCCATGCCGGGGCCTGCAGTCAGGACGATTGCAGATCCGGCGCCCTGCGTGACACTGCTGAGGAAGTCGTCGTGGAACCCTTGGAGCGGAAGTGTGTAGTCGCGCGGGATCTCTAGGCCCTGCGGCAACGGCGAGAGTTGCCGCCACCCGGACGCTGACCTGATGTGCTCAGTGCTGATTTCACCCGTCTCCGGCAATCCTTCACCGCGGATCCACCCTCTGATGGCGTCCTTGAGAGCCACCCAGTTCTGCTCAAGCAGCCCAAGGGCCCGGAATTCCCGTGCGAGCCGATCGTTCAAGTCTCGTAGGTCTTGCTCTCCAACCTCGAAGCGGAACCGTCGGAGGAAGTCATCGCTGCCGTCACCCAGCTGAGCGCGCAGTCTCTCCAGGACCACAGGAGCGGTGCGATTGCGGTCGACATAGCCGTCCTCAGTGAGCAGTAGGTCGTCTCCCCCAAGTCGATTCGAGACAAGCCGCGGCTCCGTCGCCTGATGTGTGGGGTCCAGGCCTACAACCGACTCGTACCAAGCGCGGATCAGAGATGGTCGGCCATTCGTCTCCTCGAGGAGTTTGTCCCACGTCCAAGGATCGCCAGGGCGCAGAGCGTCCGTGGAGAACTTGACCTGTGTCGCCTCAACGGTACCGTCGATGCGATAGACGAAGACGTCGTCCAATCGGCCGGCTTCGCGGGCCTCAAGCTTGACCCAGCGGTACCGTGACGGATGCCTGAGGACGCGGAGCATGGCTTCCGCCGCCACCAGATCCTGATAGTCATCACCGGATCGCCTGGCGGCCGTTCTCGTTCGTGCCCTGGTCACTTTACCCTCGGAACTTCTGGCTCCCTCTAGAACATTTGAACCGTATCATGTCACCGCCCCGAGGCGAACTGCTAGGATGCCGACCCCGATGATGCGGCGTCCGAGGGGCGCACAGCAACGTGCTGGGCATGCTGGACTGCAAGGGAGAATCCCGATGAAGGTCCAGTACGTGGTCGTGTACGAGCGCGGTGATGAGAACTACTGCGGGTATGTCCCGGATCTCCCCGGCTGCATCAGCGTGGGCGACGACCTGGAGGACATGAACCGCATGATGCGCGAGGCCATCGCCATCCACATCGAGGCCCTGATGGATGACGGCGACCCCGTTCCGCCCGCAACGAGCTCCGTCGCCGACGCGATGGTGGAGCACGCCCGGATCCTGGCTGATCCCCTCCGCGGGGAGATGGAAGCCAGGCTGGCCGCGGAGGGGATCGACCCGCCGGCCGACGCGATCGAGACGAGCTTCAGCGTGCTCGAGGTCGATCTGGAGCACGAACTCGCGGAGCTCGAGAAGTACTGGATGCTGCTCGCCGACGTGACCTGTCCGCACTGCGGGACCGAGTACCAGGGCGAGTTCCAGGTCTACTTCATGGGCGAGACGGGCTCCAACGTCCACTCCTACCAGACGAACGAGCCCGTCGCGGAGCTGCGCGGCGTGTCCGGCCGCCAGCGAGAGATGCGGTTCCTCGGCATTTGCCCGAACGGCGAGTGTCGGGAGGGGGATGAATGGCGCTTCGAGGTCGAGGACGGCAAGGTCGTGAGGGTCTGGCCGCTCGACATCGCCGGCGCCTGAGCCTGCGTCTCGGCGGTCCGGGCGGCACGCGCTGCCTCCGACGAGGAGGACTACGTCCCGTTTGATGCGCTGCGGTCTGGCTGCCAGCCGGTCACCCCCAGACGCTGGATCCCCTCTCCTGCGCCACGACCGCAACCAGAAGGCGCGGCCTACGTGCCGGACATGGTCGGTCCCTTCTTGGTGCACGTGGCGATCGGGACCAGGGCGGACCGGGATCGGTGCCAGACACGGTGAGTGTGCCAACTTTCTGCGGGCGGGCAGAAGTGCGGGGTCGAAACTCATTCAGCAGCGCATGTTGCCCGCCGTAGCGCGGCCGCTCGCCGCGGGATTGAAACTCGCAGGGTTGACTGGGTTCGCCGCCTACATCGTTGTCGCAACGATCGTGAGGCGGCCGCGGGGATTGAAACGGGTCGTTGCGTTGTGAGACTTCAGCAACCCCCGGCCTTCGTCGAGCGCAGCCAGTGGACGCCGCCCCCAGCGGGGAGCCCAATCGCTGAGCGCGACTAGCCCGGCGGATCAGATGATGCGTCCGCGTGGGGAATGGCGACTTCCCTGAACTCGGCCGGGCGTACCTGAGCGAGGGCCTCGCGAATCTCCTCGGTCCGCAAGCGCACGTACGGCCATGCGGTGGACAGCAATACCACGATCGCCAGCCGCCGGCCGGTGAGGTTCTGCTGGTAGCGCATGCTCTGATCGGTGGTGATGACGATGTCGTAGCCCTCGTCCTCGGCCGTCGCGATCAAGTCACCGTTAGCCAACTCCGACCACCCCAGCTCCGCCACCGTATCGACCTCATGGTCGCCCAGGTGTCGCCGGAGAGGAGCGGGCGTGCCTTGATCGAACAGGATCCTCACGACTAGGCGGGTACACGGAGGGAATTCGCCCCGTGCTCGAGAACGGCGCGCACCTGCCACTCCTCGACGCCCGGGAACCAGTCTAGGAACTCCTCCACCGTGGCCCCGCTCGCCAAGTTCTCGAACAGAGCCGCGACGGGCACCCGTGTCCCTGAGAAGACGGAGGCGCCACTGACCCTGCCAGGCACATTCTCGACCGCGGGGCAGCTCTCCCAATCTGTCATGCCGTCACCTCGCTCTCGATCACCGATCACTCACCGGGCTCTTTGTAACCGCGGCCGCTGCCTTCCTCGTCCGGCAGACGCGACGCCGCCTCGCGTACGTCAATCTTACAGTGACTATGTCGGCGACGAGGCGGGTGCGATACTCGCCGAGCAACTCGATCATGCGGCGCGGGCGGTCAATGCCCGTAGCGGTGACTGCGATCTCGTGGTCGAGGTAACGAACGATGGCGGTTTGTTCTGGAACTGGAGGTGTGAGCCGCGGGATTGAATCTAGTACGCTCTTGTCGGCCAGTTGCCTTGGTCATTCGTCGGAACGATCGTGAGGCCAGTTGCCGGGATTGAAATTGTGCAGGTACAAAGTTCGGAGCGGGATGGAGGAGGCAAGGTCAGGCGAATTCACAGCCCGCCATCGCCGGATTCTGTCCTGAGAAAGGACGTGGGTGAGAACCCGCTCGACAAGTGGGGAGGCCGCTGGAGCCACCTGGGGTACGACAGCACAGACGAACTGATCGAAGAGATGCGCGGCCGGTGATCTCAGCCGTCGATACGAACGTTCCGGTGGCCCCGTTTCTGCTGGACGAAGCGCACGCCGGAGCGTTCCCGCCTGCTCCTTGCCGAGACTGACCGGCTCGGCGCGAACATCGTCTTGGAAGCGGCCCGCGTCGACGGGCGCGATAGGATAGGGAGTGGTGACGCGCGCACCGGGAGGGCCGGCTGATGACCACCACCGTCAAGGCCACCTACGCCAATGGCGTGCTTACGCCCTCGGAGCCCCTCGACATCGAAGAGGGCACTGAAGTGACGTTGACTGTGCGCCCGGGCGGCAAGCTCGAGATCGTTAGCGAGGATCTGGAGGCGGGCCAGACGGCCGACATCGTTATATTGCACGAGTCCAGCGTCACGAAGAGCCGCTCCATCATGGAGATCCTGAACAGTGGCCCTGAGGACCACCTGCTCCAGACGGGCGAGGAGGTCAAGGCGTATCTGGACGAGGAGAAGGCGTCGTGGGAACGCTGACCCTTCCGTCGAGCGGGTCCATCTACCCGGATGCACCTCAGGTGCTCCCGAGACTGACGAATGGAATTCCCGATAGCCGACACGTTCAAGGCCGGCCTCGCCCTGCTCACCGCGGCCTCTGCGGCCTGGTAGCCTCGCCCCGGCAAGGAGCGCGCGCATGACGCTGGAACAGGTCCTTTCGCTCGAGACTGCATCCGAGAATCTGCGCCGGTTCAGCGCCGACGCCGCGGCGTTCTCAGAGATGGAGCCGCGCCTGACTGAGCAGTACCCCGAGCAGTGGATCGCCGTGTGGGATGGCGAGGTGGTCGCTCACGATCCTGACTTCGAAACCGTCCTTTCTTGTCTCGTCGAGGAGGGGCTTCAGCCTGGGCAGACTGTCGTGCGGTTCGTCACCGCGGCCGAGACCCTTTTGATTCTCTGACCTACGGACGGTTCGATTCCGCTTCGGGCCGCCCTCGCATCGAGTGTGCAGGGTGCGCTGGCTGAGCACCGGAAGTAACTATTGGCTGGGTCCGCCGGGCGGCGGCAGTCGGGTCGGTCCTCACCAGCCTGACGCCTTGAGCGCCGGAACGTTGCCGGCGCTTGCCCGATGTCCGCGCGGTCGTGCCGTCCATTGGCAAGCAGCAGCCCCCGCGCGCCGAACGGTTCAACTCCCACCTCCCGCGGCCACGGGGCGGGTATCGCGATGTAAGAGGCGCCGGTCCCGACCGCAGCGTCGATCTCGCGGGCTCGCTGGCCGGAAGGCGCTGCAATGCGAAGGGTCGAGGTGAGTGTTCCTCGGTCCTCAAGAGCGTCGCTCGAGTTCCCGAACCTCCCCTTCAGCAGGCGGTCACAGTGATCCGAGCTCAGCGTCGAAGGACGATTTCATCACTGAGCAACCGCTCGCTCTCGCTGAACAGGTTGTCTACCGTCCGGTCGCGCCACTCGATGAGTCGCATCAAGCCGAACCCAGCGGCGAACGCGACGGCAACGAACGGCAACATCGATTGCTCATCGACCGGTGCGGGTACGTTGAGCGGACTCAGCACCAGGCGCACGGCGACGTAGCCCACTAGGCCGAGGAGGCTGCCGGCCAGGGGGCGCACGACATACCACCAGGTCGACGACGGATCGAGAATGGGAAGTGGACGACCGGCCCGTTCAAGGCCAACCGACCAGTACAGGCCCCGCACTGCATCCAAGGTCGCGCCGAGTCCGCCCGCTGCCCAGCAGCAGAACCAGACCCCGATTCCCGGGTCGGCCGGTGCCCCAACGGGCCACCAGCCAAGAGTCACTGCCCCGCCAACGTAGAGGTATCCCAGGGTCACTAGCGTGAACCAAGCAGCTTTCCCGAACCTGAAGATGGACAAGGCGCCTCCTCCCGATGCCTCCGTGACCGGACCGTGCTTGGTGGGTCGCCCCCTAGAGAACGCAACCCACTCTCACATCGTCCGGCGCATCATACGTGTGAGCGGGGCCGACCCGCATCGCTCGGATCGCATTATTGAATCTGTTGCCACGAGAGCGGCCGGCGCCATCACACCGCGGGCTACTCGGGCGCCACCAGCCAATCAGCCCGCTCGTGTCTGGGCGGAACCTGCGTGGGTGCCGCGGGGTCGATGCCGAGTTCCATGCATCCGTCGAGGTACTCGTCGATGGACCGCCAGAACTCCCGCGTGACGCCCTTGACGTCGGTCGCCTCGGCGTTCGCGATCGGGTAGGAACCGCTGTTTGTCACGCGGACGTGCAGCACCTCCGCCTGGTCGTCGTACACGACTTCGCCGACGTAACCCTTGTGCTCCAGCATCAGCTCGCCCCGGTACGTCTATGCGCTTGGTGATGCCGCCGACGGTGTCTCATCTCGAACCGCCTCACTCCGCCGCAAGCCTAGCATCAAGGATGATCGCCCCGCAGTCGCCGTCCCCGCCCGGGCCCCGGATCCTCCTGATCGGTTCTCGGCTCTCGCCTAGCGAGCGCGCCTGTTGGTCGCGGCGCCGGCCAGCCGAGGAGCGGGTAACTCCAGGCCCGGGTCCACGCACTCTCCCTATCCTGACCAGGCGACGCGGTAGGTGCAGCGATCGTTCATCGTCGGCCTCTAGCCTGTTCACACGATGGTCCACGCGGTAGCATCTGTGGGCTCCCCCGATTCGAGGAATGACCTGTGGTTCTCTCCGACCGATCGATCCGCGAAGCGCTCGGATCGGGCAGGATCGTCATCGAACCGCTCGCCGAAGACGCGTTGCAGCCAGCCTCTGTGGACATCCGTCTCGACCGCCAGTTCCGCGTCTTCCGCAACCACCGCGACTCGTACATCGACGTGCGCGAATCGACCGCGAATCTCACCGAACTGGAAACGGTCGGAGACGACGAACCGTTCGTCTTGCACCCGGGCGAATTCGTGCTGGGTTCCACCCTTGAGCGCGTGACACTCGGCGATGACATCGTCGCGCGAGTCGAGGGCAAGTCATCGTTGGGCCGGCTAGGGCTTTTGATCCACAGCACAGCCGGATACGTCGACTCGGGTTGGGACGGTCACCTGACGATGGAGCTCTCGAACGTCGCGAACCTGCCGATCCGGCTCTACTACGGAATGAAGATCGGCCAGCTCTCCTTCCTCGAACTCACGACCCCCTCGGAGCGGCCGTATGGCTCCCCCGAGTTGCGCTCGAAGTACCAAGGCCAGACGGGCCCGACCGCGAGCCGCGGCCACACCGACTACCACCGCTAAGCAGCATCGGCCACCGTGCCGTAAAGGTCCTAACGTTGGGGCCGAATCTCTGCGGATCGCACATCCAACCCGGCCCCTCCAGCGAGTGGGTGCCGGTCTTCGGCGACGAGAAGCTGACCATGGCGCTGCTCGACCGCCTCGCCCAAATCCTGAACACGCGCGGCCGCTCCCCTCTCACAGCGCAAGATCCGGATCACCCATCACAATTCGAATGTAGTCGGTCACCGAAGCGAGGACCCGCCCCCTCACCGTAGGAACGTGTCCAAGCCTGATCTCGAGCTGGGACAGGCACTCGTACAGCGCCCGCGTGGTCCTGCGCCCGCCGTGGAGATGCCCAAGAATCACTGAGATGAGGAGCGTCTCCTGCTGTTGCGGAAGACCCCGTGCGCTCAGCGCCGCGATCAATTCGGCTGTGACAGACACCGCGGATTCGTTGGAGCACTCCGGATCCTCGATTGTCGCGAGCAATGCGCGTGTCGCCTCATCGGTCATGTAGCCGTTGGCTTCCAGAAGCCGCAGGATGTCCTCCGCGTCCAGACGGACGAACCGGTACCCCAACTGAGCGAGGCGGGCGATGAGCCCGGAGTACTCCATGTCCGTCAGGATGCGCTCGCGGTGCAGCTCCAGCAGCACCGCCTGTGTGTTCACAGCCTCGCCCCCGAGTGCGCGAGTCAGATTGGCCAGCCCAAGATCGTCCGAGACGAGAAGCGGCCGTTCGGGGGCGGCTTCATCGCCGGCGTAGAGGGCCCCTACACCAGACTGAGTAACTAGATCGGCAAGCGCTTCGAGGTGATCCGGTTCGACATCGAGAACGGGGTACGACGCGATCGTCTCGAACGATGAGGCGAACTCGAGAAGCGATCGGGCGAACTCCTGGCGGTCGGCCCACTCCTGATCGGAAACCTCGAGCAACACGGGCGAGCCGTCGGTGTTCCTGGCGAGGGTCGCTCGAGGTCGCTTCCCCAGGGTGACTTCGTACAGTAGCGTCCGGACTTCATCGAGAACTTGCTGAGGCACGCCGATGCGATCGAACCGCGCGCGCAGGCATTCCCCCAGGTCGAGCGCATGCATCGTAAGCAGGGCGACCATATCCAGCACGATACTGTCGGCGCGGCGCAGCGACTCGGCCGCCCGCGCAGATTCGATCTCAGTCCCATCACCAATGCGGATCCTGATCTCGCCGCTCGCGGTGCTCGCGCGCCAGATTTCAGGCGTCGGGCGTCCGAGCTTGGCGCACAGGAAGGCGAATGGCACCTTGTCCGCCTGATATAGCTTCAGGATCTCGCGACCGAACTCATCCCGTTGACTGACGAGGCTGCGAATGTTGGACAAGTCATCGACATCGACGGGGACGCGCGTCAGGTCGGTGTTGCCCGGGAATCGCGTCGAGAACGCTTCGGTGGATTCCTGAGCCGCCCGAACGTACTTGGTCTGGATGTCCACGACCTCGGCAGAGAGCGCCCCGATCCCCTCCTGAAGCACCACCGAATCACCGCGCCCACGGCCCACGAGAGCACGCGCTAGGTCTTCGGTGGGCAGTAGTTCGTGCTCCGAACGTCGCTCTTCGCCGTGTTCGAGGATGCGCCACCATCGCTCTTCGGAGCCTTCTCGGAGCAACACAGCGTAACCGGGCTCGACCGTCTCCGGTCCAGGAGCATCATCTTCCTCGTTGAGGCACAGCGCGAAGTAGCCGAGGTGGATCGATGGATCGTCGGGCCCGTACCGGAGGGCGGCGTACGCGTCCTCCAGGTAGCCCTCTTCACCAAGGAGGTGCTTGAGTCGCGCCAGGTTGAGCAGTTCTCGCGGATGGTCCCGGAGTTCCGAGGCGTCGATTGCCCGAACGGCAGCGGTCGCCGAGTCGTGCTCCCCGCTCCACAGCAACGCCTGCGCTAGCCTCGTTTCGTCCAGCATCGTTGCGTCGGGGCGCGAACAGATGTCGGCCCAGCGCTCGGCGGCCGCCGAGACATCGCCCACGTAGTTGAGGACTTGCGCCTCGGTTTCGACGACCAGCTTTGCCGGCAGGTGCTGCGACTCGCGAATCGTTCGGGCCCACGAGAGTGCCTCGCGTAACCTTCCGCTGCTCTGGAGACTGCGAAGGAGTGCCAGCGCTGCCGTATGTGAGGCATCGCCTCCAACAACCTCGATGTACCCGTCAGCCGCATCAGAGTAGCGCTCCCGCCGTGCGTGGAAGTTGGCGATCCGCCATACGAGCTCGTGGCGATCCGGCTCCGATGCGAGGTCGACCGCCTGCATGAGCGAGGCCTCCGCAGCGTCGTACTCACCACGAAGTTCATGGCGCGTTGCGACCACGGCAAACAGCCGTGGGTCCCCGGGCCTCTGTTCCAGAGCTTGTTCAAGCAAGCTCCGGACCGAGTCCTCACCGCCGAGCGCCGCCTCAGCCTCGCACAGCAGCTCGGCCCGGTGGATGTCGTTCCAGTCGCCCCGGTTGAGGGAGAACTGACCACGAAGCAACCCGGCCGCCGCGGCCGCGTCACCTGACCAGTGGCATGCGGTCGCGTGGGGCACGAGAGCCCTGGCGGCAAGACCGGGGTCCGTGATGAGTTCGAACGAGGCTCGCGCCTCCGGGAACCGGCCGGCCTCGAGGAATACCAAACCCTTGTTAAGGAGCGCGCCCGAGTCGTCCGGGACATCGCGGAGTGCGGCGTCGATATCACTCAAGGCTCCTTCGTGATCACCAAGAAGCAGCCGGGCCCCGGCCCGGATGCTCAGAGCCTGGAGACGTTGCGTCGGAAGTTCCTTGTCTTCCAGCAACCTGAGCGCCCCAGTGGCCTGGCACTCCGCTTCACGGCACCAGGCGACGGTGTCGGCGGCCTGGCGGGCCTGGGAAGCCGTGAGCAGGCTCGCCGCGAGCACAAGGCGTGCTTCATAGTCCTCCGCCTCGCGCTTGGCGATTCGCCGTGAGAGACCGATCGCTTCATCGAAGCGACCCTGTTCGGTCCAGATCGCTGCGAGCGCGACCGCGCATTGCGGCTCGTCAACCATCCAGTTCTCAGCAACGACCAACTCATCGAGTCGCTCGCTCTCGCGGGCCGTCCAGAGGGATTCCGCTAGGACGGACGCGGCGTGTGCGTCTTGTGGCTTCAGTTCGAGTGATCGTTGGGCCAATTCGATGGCGCGATGAGAATCGCCTCGAAGCCGGGCAGCCACTGCGGCATTCGCGAGGGCTTCCGGCTTGTCCGGGCGGAGCCTGTGCGCCTCCTCCAAGTAGGTGCAGCCCTCCTCGATGTCGCCGCGTGTGAGCGCGCAGGCTCCGAGGCTTGTGAGAACGCGGGATTGGAGGTCCTCTGGCGCATCCTGAGCGCTGCCTTTGAGTAGCTCGAGGAGAGGACGCGCCGAAGCGGCCTTTCCCGATGCGATCAGTTCCCGCGCTGATTCGAGTTGCGCTGCGAGGTTGCCGTACTCCGGGTCGGCCGCCGCCTCGTCATCCGACTCCCCCGGCAGGGCTACCGCAGCGGACGACTGAAGCACCGCGAGGAGTTGTTCCTGTTGATCCTGTATGGCAGCGAAGCCCGCGTCGATGTGGGTAGTAGTTGCCTCCTGACTCTCAGCACTGAGCTTCTCGATGCGATTTGCCAGCACTGCTAGTCCGCCGCTGCTCTGGAGCAGTGCATCCACCAAGTGGTGGGCGAGTGTAGAGAGCACGGACGCCGCCGTGTCGTCTCGATCCTCAGCATCGGGCAGGTAGAAGTCGCCCTCTTCAACGAACGAACGGACCACGTCCGCATCAATAACGTTACGTTGGCCCTGCTCGAGCCGATCGATGAGAGCGTCGAAACCTGCAGTCTCCGCCCACTTCCGGAGTGCCGCGTCGATTTCGATCGACGGGTACACCCCAGACGTGGCGACTATCGCCGACTCCACGACATCGGGATCACGAGCGCGCAGCGCGCGGATCCCGTCAGGCACGAGCTGAATGAGTAGCGGAAGAACGTCAGCAGGCAGGATTGCATCCACGGAGCACCACTGGCATGCGGACAGGACCGATGTCGGCGCGTCTCTGCCCATATTGCCGGATCAGCGATGTAACCGCTTCCGCAACACCGCTGGGCAGCACTGGCCACACCGCCGGCCCGAAGGCCGGCCTCATCGGAGAACGCGCGCAAGCACCGCTCGGTCGACGAGTGCCCGCGGGTCGGTCGGCCTCTCCGGCCTGCCCGGGTCGAAACTCCCTCGGTAGAAGCTCACACGGAGATCCACGCCGGCGCGACGGCATCGTTCCAGGACTCCGGCGATGATGGCCGCTTCCTCCTCGGGCGTGACCTGCTTCCGAAACACCCAGGAGAGGACCCCTGCCGTGTCTTCCCAGATGGGGATCTCGGCGGTTGACCCGTAGTTGACGAACACCGTCCGTCCGCGCTCCAACTCGAGGAGAAACAGCCACGGTTTGGCTCGGGACTGCCGGAACCCGAGCTCGCTGAGTATCAGGGCGCCTGCGTGGGTACGCGCACGGACCAACGGCCGCAAGGCGCGCTCGAAGCGATCGTGTCGCCACGGGTGGAACGGCAGCTCCTCACCGTGGTGAGGCACGCGATTGTCGAGACACCCCAGAAGCGCATCGGCGCGCCGATGCGCTGCGTCACGGCGCTCTTCCGCCACGGTGCACGACGTGCATTGCCAGGATGGGACATTCAGGGTCCGCGCAGGCACGATTCTGGAACGCAATTCGGGCAACGTGTCCCACGTTGGCTCGACGACGATGACGGCGATCCTGGCGTCCTTGTAGCGCTGGCGTGTTTCCGGCTCGATGCCGTGCGTCACCACCACTTCGATCGCGATCGGCAAGGCCGAATCGCGCAGGATCGCGACATCCGTACGGACGCGCGGCACGATGGTTGCCTCGCACTCGACTCGGGAGCCGGACTGGGCGAGATTCCGGGCTTGTCGATCGCCGCAGCCGGGACATTGGAGCAGCACGTGGTATCGCGTCCCTGCACGGAGCGCTGCCTCGAGCGATGTCGCGATCAATACCTGCGCTGATTGATGAAGCGCGCGATCCGGCTCGCACGCCGCAACCGATCGGTGATGCGCAAAGTGCCATTGGCGCCGAGCCCCCTGGCGGGCAACCATGCGCTCTTCGCAGCCAGGGCAACGGTAGCTGTGACCAGACATAGCTGCTCGGATAGTTACGGCGAACCGCCCGTCCAGAGCGACCGGGTACTGAATCTGCGGCATGGTCAAGAGGGTACTGCTGCGCCGGGTGCTGGGTTGCGCAGGGGGAGAAAGGGAAGGGGTCGCTGGGCGACCCCTTCCAACTGAGTTCCGCCGGTTGACACGCATCCGCCGGGTGCTGAGTTAGTTGAGGTTGGCTCTACAGCCCAGAGCTCGTCGAGGCGGCGCATTCCTTGCATCCGGCTACCCTGCGACGTGAGCGCGAGAGTGTGCGCGACCGCGTGTTGGATCTGAGGCGCTGGGCACGCCCGCGCGCGGTGCAGACGGAGGAACCTAGCTGGAGCTGCGGCACCCGCGCCACCAACTGCGCCGGACGCGACCGCCAGCCTCGCTGCCAGCCAACGCCCCTCCCCTAGAGCCCCGCCAACCCATCCCAAACGGCCTCCGCGAATTTCAAAAATTCTTGGCACTACATAAGGTGCTCGCCCCGAAGATCAAGCTGAAACCGGATCTCTTGCTGTACTTAAGCTCGTTCGGAGGAAAGAGGATCAACACTGAGAAACCCTAACGACAACCGGCGTAGTGCGTGCGCAGCTCGCCGTTGGTCGGGTCGTAGGCCACCATCTCCGCCGCGACCTCGGGCGGGATGCTCACGAACTCCCGGGTGATCAGCAGGTGGAAGTCGCCCGGCTGGATGACCAGCCGCCCGCCCGGCTCGGCGAAGACCGGCTCCCAGTAGTCGAACGGGTCGTAGGCGTCGGTGCTCGCGAGGTCGAGCAGCGCACTGTTGCGCTTCGCCCGCCAGCCGCAGAACTGCCCGCCCGGCAGATCGACGCTGACGAGCAACCCGCGCTGGCCGATCCTCGGCTCCTCGACAGGCTCGCGAGGCGCACGTGCGGACCGCCCGCGCTCGAAGACGAGGCCCTCGCGCGCGTGCAGTTCGCGGATCGCGGCGGCGTCCAGCCACGAGTCGCCCGAGGAGATCCGCAGCTGCGTCAGCGCGAGGCCCTGGCGCACGTTCACGGTGAAGGTGTTGGAGTAGACCTCGAGCCAGAGCGGACCCTCGTAGCCCGGCTCGACCTCGTCGAACTGCGTCCCGTGGTCGCTGATCACACGCGTAAAGACGTCGAGCCGGCCGGTGGAGCTGCGCGGGTTGGTGCGCCCGATCGCGCCCTCAGGCAGCCGCACGCTCTCCATCAGCTTCACGAGGTAGGGCCGGCCCGGCTCGAGGACCACGCCTTCCGGGTCCGCGAGGTCGAGCGGCGCGCCCATCTGCAGCTCCGGCAGCCGATCCCGCACGCGGGCGTTCGGCCCGGGCAGGAAGCTGCTGCGCAGCCGGTAGGCCTTCGCGCCCAGCCGCAGATCGATGCTCGCCGGCTGGATCTGCGCCGCCGCGATCCGCTTCGGCGAGATGCGCCCGGAGCGGATCGCCTCGCGCAGCATCCGCGAGGAGAAGACACCCGGCGCCGACGACGCCGGATCGGCGCTCACGGTCCTCGGGACGGCGGTGGTGGTCATCGCAGTGGTTCCGGGGGAGGGAGGCGATGATAGCGCGCGCGGCACGCGCGTGCTGCGGGAGTTAGTCCTTGCGGCTGGGCGCGTGCGCCATCTTCATGTAGACGCCCCCTCGCTCCAGCTCGTCGAGCAGCTGCGCGATGCGCCGCTCGCGCGTCTCCGGCAGCTTCGCCCGGGCGATCCACGCGAGGTAGTCGTTGCGCTGGTAGAACGGGCGCGCCTCGTAGTCCTCGCGTACACCGCGCGCCTCGAGGGCTTCGAGGACTGCCTTCGGCATCGGCTGCACCGGGCGGCGCGCCATCGCCGCCGCCCCTACTGGCCGCGCGCGAAGGCGCTCAGCCGTGACAGGGCCTCCTCGAGGCGCTCGTCGGCGATCGTGATTGAGATGCGGATGTAGCCCTCGCCGCCGTCACCGTAGCCCGTGCCCGGCGTGACGACCACACCGGTGGCCTCGACGAGTTGCTGCGCGTACGCCGCCGAGGAGCGCTCCCCCTCCGGCAGCCGCGCCCAGACGTAGAGCGAGGCCTTCGGCGGGTCGACGTGCAGACCCAGCTCGCGCAGCACCTCGACGACGCGGTCGCGGCGACGCTGGTATATCTCGTTATGTCGCTCAATCGAGTCGCGCGGGTCGTCCAGCGCGGTGATCGCCATCTGCTGCACCGCCTGCGGCACGCCGCTGTCGAGGTTCGACTTGACGCGCCGCAGCACGCCCACGAGGTCGGCGTTGCCGACCGCCATGCCGATCCGCCAGCCGGTCATGTTGAAGGTCTTGGAGAGCGAGTTGAACTCAATCGCGACATCGCGCGCGCCCTCCACCTCGAGGATCGAGGGCGCCTGGTAGCCGTCGTAGCAGACGTCCGAGTAGGCGAGGTCGTGCGCGATCACCACGTCGTGGTCACGCGCCCAGGCGATTGCGCGGGCGAAGAAGGCCTCGTCGGCGATCGCGCCGGTCGGGTTGTTCGGGTAGTTGAGCCAGAGCAGGCGGGCGCGCTCCGCCTCGGCGGCGGGGACGTCCTCGAGGCGCGGCAGCCAGCCGTCCTCCTCGCGCAGCTGCAGCGAGAGGGTCTCGCCGCCGGCGAACATCGTCGCGATGTCGTAGACCGGATAGCCGGGCTGTGTACCGATCGCGAGGTCGCCCGGATCGATCAGGCAAAGCGGGAGGTGGCCGAGGCCCTCCTTCGAGCCGATCAGCGAGACGACCTCGGTCTCCGGGTCGAGCGCCACGCCGTGGCGCGTGTCGTACCAGCGCGCGACGGCCTCGCGGAACTCGGGCAGGCCCTCGGTCTCCGGGTAGCGGTGGTTGGCGGGATCACCCGCAGCCTCGCGCAGTGCGTCGAGGATGTGGTCGGGCGTCGGCAGGTCGGGGTCACCGATGCCGAGCGAGATGACGTCGACGCCGGCGGCCTGCTGCTCGGCGATCAGCTCGGAGATGCGAGCGAAGAGGTAGGGCGGGAGCTGCTCGACGCGGCGCGCGAGTCTCATCCGGCTAGCGCCAGCCGCCGAAGCGAACCTTCATGCCGCGGACCCGCGCGTCGTCGCGCGCCTGGCGCAGCACTTCCTCGTCCGAGTCGCGCCGCAGCTCGATGCCGCGCCGGCCCACGAGGTAGCCGACCGCCGTAGCGGTGCGAGCCGCCTGCGGGATGTCGGGACGCACGCGCACGGCGGCCTCGCGACCGTCCGAGGCGGCCAGCTGGTAGGTGGCCGCGCCGAGGATCACCTTGCCGATGCCGCCGCCCTGCGCGTCGGGCGTCACGGCGCAGGACATGACCTCGCCGCGCCCGTCCCCGACCGGTGTGTTGATCGCGTAGGCGATCACCTCGCCGTCGCGCTCGAGCACGCCGGTCCAGCCGGCCGCCTCGATGCGTGCGAGGGTGGCCGCCTCGCCGTCGGTCCACTCGCCGTAGGCGGCGCCCTCGATCGCGACGATCGCGTCCGCGTCGTCGGGCTGAGCACGCCGCATCGTCAGGCCCTCGGGGATCTCGGGCGGGACGACGTCGCGCAGGCCGGGATGCACCAGCTCGAGCCACTCCCCCATCTCCTGGAAGTCGCACTCGGCGAGCAGGTTCTCGATCCAGCGCCGGTTGATGTGCTCGACGAGGTCGATCGTCACGTAGGGGAAGCCGGAGCCGCCGATCCGCTCGCGCAGCGCGTCGAAGCAGGGATGCCAGGCGGCAGTCAACGCCTCGAGGTCGTCGAAGGCGTAGTGGAGGTGCAGTTGGCCGCGCTCGCGCACGATCGCCATCTCGCCGATGTCGGTTTCCACCACCTCGGCCGCGTCGCTGTCGAGCAGCGCCTCCCACTCATCGATGCTCCGAGGCGCGTTGCGCGTCTGCAGCGCGTCGCCGAGTTGCCCTCCGGTCCGTGGCTGCGTCATGGCTGCGTCTCCCTGGCTGCGCGGCGCCGTGCCGCGGCCCTATCTTTGCTTGCTCTCGCGTTACGGTCCCGGCTCGTGCCAGGTCGATTCGAAGACCTTGACGGCCGGGCCCTCGAGCGTCACCTCGCCCGCGCCGTCCCAGCCGATGCCGAGCACGCCGCCCGCAACGCGCACGGCGACCTCACCGTCCGTGAGGCCGTGCAGGCGCGCGGCGACGACGGCCGCGCAGGCGCCGGAGCCGCAGGCGAGGGTCTCGCCCACGCCGCGCTCCCAGACACGCATCTCGATCGCGCCGCGATCGCGCACGCGCACGATCTCGACGTTGGTGCGGTTCGCGAACAGCGGGTGATGCTCGATCGCCGGCCCGACCCGCTCGAGGTCGAACGCCTCGACCGGCTCACTGCCGAACATGACGGCGTGCGGGTTGCCCATCGAAACCAGCGTCACGCGGTGTTCCTCGCCGGCCGCCTCGAGCGGCAGGTCGAGCACCGGCGGGGCCTGCTCGACAAGCGCGCCGATCGCCTCGGGTTCGAAGCGGGGCGCGCCCATGCTGACGCGCACGCGATCGACCGTGCCGTCCGCGCCGAAGGTCGCTACGGCGTCGAGCACGCCGGCGAGCGTCTCGACGCGCAGCCCGCCGCGCGAGCGCAGCGCCTCGTCCTGGTCGAGGGCGAACTTGACGAGGCAGCGGATACCGTTGCCGCACATCTCCGCCTCGGAGCCGTCGGGGTTGAAGATCCGCATCCGCCGGTCCGCGACATCCGAGGGCAGCACGGCGATCAGCCCGTCCGCGCCGACCCCGAAGTGCCGGTCGCAGACGCGCTCGGCGAGCGCGGCCCACGCCTCGTCGGAGCGCGTTGCGCCCTCGCCGGCGTCGTGCACGACGAAGTCGTTGCCGGCGCCGTGCATCTTCCAGAACAGCAACTCGTTCATCCAGTAATCGTACGGTCGCCCGCGCGGCGGGCTCAACAGGCGGGAACAAGTCTCCCTTACCATCTGGGGGTAGCCAGATCTGATGAGGCGGTCCAATGCAACTCGATCGGTTGACTTCGGGGGTGCTGGCAGCAGCGAAGTGGGCTGCCGGGGTCCGACCTGCTCGCGATCCGCTTGTAGGCACGGGAACGTACGGCCGCGCAACCCAAGACCGCCTCACCACGTCAGCGCGAACAGTTGTCGACTGGCTCTCACTCACGTGGCAACGAGTCGATATCGAGAAGTTGCCGAAGATCGGGCCTGAAGACTATCCGACGCGACTGGCAGCCCTTCACTTCCAAGCTGGCATCGCGAAGCTGGAGAGCCAGAACTCAGAGGCGGCAATCATCGACAACAAGTTGGCTGTCGCCGGAGGTGCTGCGCTCGCGGGAGCGGCGCTGATTCTCGCAGCCCTTTCACTCTTCGGCTCGGCGCAGGAACTTGGAGACGCTGAGATCGGACTCCTCATCGCTGGCGCGACTGCGCTGTGCTTCGCGTTCTTGAACAGCGTTCGGGGCCTGTGGCCTCGAACCTACAGAGACCTACCGAGCCTCGGTGACATCCGCAGGCTCGCCGCCACTGATGCGACGGATGACGATGTCCACTGGTCAATTTCCGTGTCGATAGAACAAGCAGTCGGGGTGAACGAGCGGGTCATGAAGGCTCGCGTCGCTACCGTAAAACTCACCTACTCCTCAATGATGGCGGGAGCTGTGCTCGTCCTTGCGGCGTTCGCGGCGCACCTCGGCCCATGAAGTCGATAGCAGACCCACTACAAGATCATCAACTCGTGCCGATCCCGCCCAATCACCTGCCCTTCTCTACGCGCTCCGGAGGCAAGGGGCGCGGGCGCTCGGGGGGTGAAGCTGGGCGGGGTGGGACTCGGCTCGGTGGTCTCGGACTGCTACGAGGGGTGCTTCGCTCCTGCTCCAGTCGGCCGGTGTCAACTCCGGGCTGGTCGTCTCGGTACCGGATAGGTCGACTCCCTTCGCCCAGGCTGCGGCGGCGCGGGGCGTTCGCGCTGAGGTGGTGGTGGCGGGCTTGGTTCCTTCGGCACTCGATTCCCTCACGTTCTCAGTATGGACAGGCCTATCGAATCCGTCGCAGCGTCGCTGATGCACCTCGCTCGCTGTACCCAGGGGGCAGCGGTTGCGGGCGGTCGCCCGGGGGCTTCGCAGGAGGTGTGGTATTCGGTGACGAACTTGGTTTCGGTTTCGCCTGCGACATGGTGCCTTCCAGGCGGGCGCTCGTGGACTTTCCACTCTAGCACGCGGACGTGTTAGGCGTAGGAGCTGCGCGCCTGAACATTTTCGGCATCACCGCAGCCGAATCCTCCTCTACCGACCGGGAGCACTTGCTCCCCAGCCCCCACCCCCATCGGTGCTACGCTCGCCGGCGATGTGGCCGAAGACCGAACGGCAAGCTGCCCTGCTCGCGCTCGCGCAATCGCTCGCGCCCGCGTTCGCGGAGCGGGCTGCCGAGCACGACCGTGACGGCTCGTTCCCGTTCGAGAACTTCGAGGGGCTGCGGCGTAGCGGGTACACGGCTGCGTCGGTCCCCGCCGAGTACGGCGGCGGGGGCTACGGGCTCGACGATGTCGCGCTCGCCCACCTCGCTCTCGCGAAGGGCGACGGCTCGACGGCGATCGGGCTGGCGATGCACCTCATGCTCTGCGGCGGCGAGGGGCAGGCCCGCGCCTGGCCGGAGGCCGCCCGCGCTCGCATCTTCGACGAGGTCGTGCGCGACGGCGCGCTGATCAACAACGCCGCCGCCGAGCCCGAGCTCGGCTCGCCCCAGGGCGGCGGGCGACCTCAGACGACCGTGACGCCCGAGGGGCCGGGCCGCTGGCGGCTCAGCGGGCACAAGACCTTCACCACGCTCGCGCCCGTGCTCACGTACTTCGTCACCTACGTCGCCGTCGAGGACGGCTCGGGCGACACGGCGCGCCTCGCCGCGCAGCGCGATCTGCCCGGTGTGCGCGTCGAGGAGACGTGGGACGCCCTCGGCATGCGCGCCAGCGGCTCCCATGACGTCCACTTCGACGGCGTTATGGTGAGCGACGACGACTTCCTCTCGCGCAGTGGCGGCGGGGCGCGCCGCGAGGCGGGCGCGAACGCCTGGTTCCCGATCCTCGTCGGCGCGACGAGCCTCGGCGTCGCCGAGGCCGCGCGCGACTACGCCGTCCGCTTCGCGCGCGAGCGCCAGCCACTCGGCGACGCGGCGCCGCTCGCCACCATCCCCCACGTCCGCGAGCAGATCGGCCGCATCGACGCGACGGTGCTGGCCGCCCGCGCCCTGCTGCTGCAGACCGCCGAGGACTGGGAGCAGCACCCCGAGGAGCGCGTCCGGCTGGGCCCGCAGGTCGCCGCCGCGAAGCGCCTCGCCACCAACAGCGCCGTCGAGGTCGCCGAGACGGCGATGCGCATCGTCGGCGGCGTCGCCCTGCACCGCTCCGAGCCCATCGAGCGCTACTTCCGCGACGTCCGCAGCGGCCTCGTCAACCCCCCAATCGAGGCGCGCGCCCTCGAAACCATCGCCCGCGCCGCGCTCGACGGCCCGGAGTAGCTACGCGCGTAGCTCCTCGAACGCGGCCTCGGCCGCGGACACGACGCCAGCGAGGTCTGAGCCGTCGAGCCAGTTGATGCGGGAGTCGGCGGGGCGGAACCAGGCGGCCTGGCGGCGGATCAGGCGGCGGGTCGCGGCCTGCGTGCGCTCGATCGCCTCTGCCTCGTCCCACTCGCCGTGCAGCACCCCGAGCGCTTCGGCGTAGCCGATCGAGCTGAGCGCCTCGAAGTCCTCGCCGCAGCGGTCGACCAGCGCGCGCGTCTCCTCGACGAGGCCCGCGGCGTACATGCGCGCGGCGCGCTCGTCGGCGCGGCGGAAGAGCGCGCTCCGCGACCACTCGAGGCCGATGACGCGCCACGGCCAGGGTGGCGGCACGCGCGCGAGCGGAGCGATCGGCTCGCCGGTCGCCTCGATGATCTCGAGCGCGCGGATCAGGCGGCGGCGGTTGCGCGGGTCGATCCGCTCCGCCGAGGGCGGGTCGAGCGCGGCGAGGCGGGCGTGCAGCGCCTCGCCGCCCTGCTCCCGCGCCTCGGCCTCAAGGCGCGCGCGCAGTGCCGGGTCCGGCGGTACGGCGGGCGGTTGCACGCCCTCGAGCAGCGCCCAGACGTACTGCCCGGCGCCGCCCGCGATCAGCGGCAACCTCCCGCGCGCGTGGATGCCCTCGATCGCGGCGTGCGCGCCCCCGAGGAAGTCGGCGAGCGTCCACGGCGCGTCCGGCTCGGCCACGCCGACGAGGTGGTGCGGGACGGCGGCCAGCTCCTCGTCGCTGGGTGCGGCCGTGCCGATGCGCATCCCTCGCCGGATCTGGCGCGAGTCGGCGGAGACGACCTCAATCGGCAGCCGTTCGGCGATGGCGACGGCGGCCGCCGTCTTGCCCGAGGCGGTCGGACCGACCAGCGCGACGACGCCGGGCGTGCTCAGCGGGCTACTCCGCGGCAGCCGCGACGGCGCGGCAGATCGTCGCGAACGCCTCGGCGTCGAGCGAGGCGCCGCCGACGAGCGCGCCGTCGATGTCCGGCTGGCTCGCGAGGTCGGCGACGTTGCCGGCGTTGACCGAGCCGCCGTACTGGATGCGGCAGGCCTCGGCGCTCGCGGCGCCGAAGCGGTCGGCGACCATGCGCCGGATCTCGGCGACGGTGGCCTGCGCGATCTCGGGCGTCGCGGTCAACCCGGTGCCAATCGCCCAGACCGGCTCGTAGGCGATCGTGAAGCCCTCCGGCAGCCGGTCGATGTCTGCGAAGGCGGCGTCAAGCTGGCGGCGCAGCACCTCGGCGGTGCGCCCGCCCTCGCGCTCCTCCTGCTGCTCGCCGACCGCGAGGATCGGCTGCAACGCCAGCCCGAGGACGGCGTCGAGCTTGCGGGCCGTGTCCTCGTCGCTCTCGCCGAAGACGTGGCGGCGCTCGGAGTGGCCGACGAGCACGTAGTCGGCGGTGCCGACGAGCATCGCCGCACCGACCTCGCCGGTGTACGCGCCGTGCGGCAGCCAGTAGGCGTTCTGCGCGCCCACCCGCAGCGTGCTGCCCTCGAGCGCGTCGGCAGCATCGCCAAGCCACGCAGCGGGCGGGAAGATCACGACCTCGACGCCCGCGAGGCCGTCGAGTTGCCCGCGCAGCTCGCGCAGGAGGTCGCGGGCGCCGGCGCGGTCGAGGTGCATCTTCCAGTTGCCGCCGACGATCGGCGTTCGCGTAGCCACGGCCGCTCCTCTCAGGCGCCGAACTTGGCGAGGCGCATGGCGTGGGCAAAGGCGAGCGGCAGCAACTCCTTCGCCGGTATCGTGCCGAGGCCCCCGACCGAGCACTCGCCCTCGTCGAAGTGGTGCGAGGCGTCCGTGCGCACGTTGTCGCCCCAGAGCAGCAGCGGGACCGGGTGCCAGGAGTGCGCCGCCATCATCGCCGGGGTCGAGTGGTCCCCGGCGACGATCAGCACGTTGGGGTTGAGGGCCAGCAGCTCCGGCACGCAGGCGTCGAAGTCGCGCAGCGCCTGCCGCTTGCGCGCGAAGTCGCCGTCCTCGCCGGCGGCGTCGGTCGGCTTGTAGTGCAGGAAGAAGAAGTCGTAGTCGTCCCAGGCAGCGCGCACCCTCGCGACCGCCGTCTCGAACGATTCGCCCGCGTCGAGCACGTCCATGCCGACCAGCCGCGCGAGCCCTCGGTACATCGGGTAGACGGCAATCGCGGCGGCGCGGAGCTTCCACAGCTCTGGCAGCTGTGGCAGATCGGGCAGCGTCGACCAGCCGCGCAGCAGCACGGCGTTCGCCGTTTCGCGGCCCGCGAGGCGCGCCCGCGCCTCCCGCGCGAACTGGTTGACGAGCGCGGCGGTGTGCTCGCCCTCGGGGCCGGTGGCGACGGCGTCGAGCGGCGGGACGCCCTCGGCCTGCGGGTCGGTCTCGCTGATCGCGTCGCTCAGCGGCAGGCTGCCTTCCGTGGCGCGCAGCACGAGCACGAAGCGGTGCTCGCGCACCGCGTGGACGACGACCTCGCAGCCCGGCAACTCGATGGTCGAGAGCTCCGCCGCGAGCTCCGCAGTCACCTCGGTGGCCACGCGGCCGGCGCGGCGGTCGCTGATCCGGCCGTCGGCGTCGACGGTGCAGAGGTTGCCGCGCGCTGCGAGATCCGAGGGCTGCAGTTCGATGTCGATGCCAGTGCCCTCGAGGACGCCGCGCCCGACCTCGTAGACGAGCGGGTCGTAGCCGAAGAGCGCGAAGTGGCCGGGGCCGGAGCCGGGGGTGATGCCGTGGCCGACGGGGATCGTCTGGCCGAGCGCGCCGTCCGTGGCGAGGCGGTCGAGGTGGCGGCAATCCGCCGACTCCAGCTCGCTGCGGCCGAGTGGCCCCGGCAGCCCACCGAGGCCGTCGAGGACACAGAGCAGCACCTTGCTCTCACCCGGTATCGACAGCCGGCGGATCAGATCGGGGTCCATGGCTACATGCTATCGGGCGCGCCGCTATCGCGCGCGTTGCGCCTCGAAGCGTGCGGGCGTGACGGGGCTACTCGAGCCAGTTCTCGACGTTGAGGCCGGGGACGCGCTCGAAGTGGCGGGTGTTGCCGGTGACGACGGTGAGGTCGTTCGCGAGCGCGATCGCCGCGATCTGCGTGTCTTCATGGCCGATCGGCGTCCCTCGCTCCTCCAGGTAGCCGCGCAGCCACCCGTACTCTTCCGCGGCAGCCTGATCGAAAGGCAACAGGGGAATCTCGCCGGGTACCGTTCGGCGGGTGAGTTCAAGCAACTCCGCCGACCGCGACCCGGCCCGATGCGCACCGAACAACAACTCACCGAGCGTGACGGTCGAGGTCGCACGGTCCTGCGGAGCCGTCATCGCGATTCGCAGGAGCAGCGTCGAGGAAGGCGCGGGCTTGGTCAGGGCACTGATCGTGTCGGTGTCCAGGAGGTACATCAGTCGACGACGTCGCTGAAGTCCACGCGCGCAGGCGAGTAGCGATCGCGATCACGAGCGGCGTAGATGTGGTCGACCATCTCATCGATCTCCTCGTTGGTGAGCAAGCCCTTGAATAGACCGATCAGCCCTGCTCCTCCAGTGTGCCCTGCCGGTGCAGCCTGGTCGGCTTCGAGGCGCTCGAGTTCCTCGAGACTGACGAGGGCGGCGGCGGGCTTGCCGTGGCGCTCGATGACGTAGCGCTCCGAGCGATGCTGGACGCCCTCGATCATCGCCGAGAAGGTCGCCTTCGCCTCGGCGACGCCGATGTGCCGCGGGCCGAGCTCTTCGTTCTCACCGTAGCCTGCCGGTGTTTCCGTCACTGCCTCACCCCCTCACCAACTCGAGGGCTGCCGGGCCTGCGCGAGCGGGGCCCTGGTCGCCGGCTGGATTCTGTGCTGTCTGACCAGTATGACCTGTATGACCTGATCATCGCAAGATGGGGAGACCCGCCGGCACGTGTACGATGCGGGGTATGGGACCACGATTGATCAGGGTGCTGACCCGGATCCAGCAGCCGCTCTTCACGCTGATGCGCGGGCGCTGGCAGGGGCCGCCGACGCTGCGGCTCTGGACGATGGGGCGCACATCGGGCCGGGAGCGCTCGGTACTGCTGCTCTACCTCGACGATGGGCCGCGAGTCGTCGTGGTCGCGTCGTACGGGGGACACTCCGAGCATCCGCAGTGGTGGAAGAACCTGCTCGCGAACCCGCGCTGCCGGATCTGGTCGGCGAAGCGGGGCGCCGAGGTGATGGTCGCGTCCGAACTGGAGGGCGAGGAGCGGGAAGCGGCCTGGCAACGCCTGCTCGCGCTGTACTCCTCATACGGGGCTTACCAGGAGAAAACGTCCCGGCGGATCCCGCTCGTCGCGTTGTCGCCCGCGGCCTGAGCCGCAACTCGCGCGACGAACTCAGGCGTCGTCGAGCGCCGCCTCGCCCGGCAGTGGCTTCCCCTGCAACATCGCCAGCGAGGCCGCCCCGCCCGTCGAGACGTGGTTGATGCGGTCGGCCACCCCCGCCCGCTGAACCACGGCCGCGGTCTCGCCACCGCCGACCACCACGGTGCCGTCGAGGTCGGCCAGCATCTCCGCCATCGCCAGCGAGCCGTGGTCGAACGGCTCGCGCTCGAACCAGCCGAGCGGCCCGTTCCAGACGACCGTGCGCATCGGCTCGAGCGCGCTGCGGAACAGCTCGATCGTCGCCGGGCCGATGTCGAGGATGCGCCAGCCCGAGGGCACGTGGTCGACCGGCGCACGGCGCACGTGATCGCGGTCGGCGGCGCCGAAGCCGACGATCGCGTCTACCGGCAGGTAGAGCCGCAAATCGGGCCGCGCCTCCACCTGCTCGAACACGTGCCTGGCGTCCGGGACGCCCTCGGCGTCCCACAACGAGTCGGCGATGTCGATGCCCTGCGTGCTGAGGAAGGTATTCGCCACCCCGCCGCCGACGCAGATCACGTTCGATTCGCCGCACAGGTGATTGAGGATGCCGATCTTGTCGGCGACCTTCGCGCCACCGAGCACCAGCGCAAAGGGGTGCTCGGGGTTGTCCGAGAGCCTCCGGAGGTAGTCGATCTCGCGGTCCATCAGCAGTCCGGCGACGGCAGGCAGATACTCCGGCACGCCGACGATCGAGGCGTGCGCGCGGTGCGCCGTGCCGAACGCGTCGCCAACGTAGACGTCGGCGAGGGAGGCAAGCTGCCAGGCGAACTCCGGATCGTTCGCCTCTTCACCGGGGTGGAAGCGCACGTTCTCCAGCAGCAGCACGTCACCCGGCTTAAGCGCCTCGACCGCTGCATAGGCCTCGAGTCCGATGCAGTCCTCCGTTGAGGCGACGGGAGCGCCGAGCAGGCTGCCGAGGTGTCGGGCGACCGGAGCGTTCCGCAGCGTCTCGACCACCTCCCCGCGCGGGCGACCACGATGCGAGCAGATCACGATGCGAGCGCCGGCCTCGCGCAGGTACTCGATCGTCGGGAGCGATTCGCGTAGGCGCAGGTCGTCGAAGACGAAGCCGTGCTCGTCGAGCTGGACGTTGTAGTCGACGCGGAGGAAGACCCGGCGCCCCTGGAGGTCGATGTCGCGGATGGTGCGCTTTGAGTGTGCCGGGCTCACGGCCGGGATGATAGGTGCGGCGTCCGGGGCGGGCAATCGCTCCCGCTACGCGTCCCGCGCGGCAAGCAGCTCCGCCAGGTCACCGAACAGCGTGCGATCGTCTCCGAGCGAGAGTAACGCGAGGGCGGCCAGCGCCGCCTCGACCTGCTCGGCGGCGAGTTCCTCGGTGGCGGCGCGGGCGCCCGCCGCCTCGATCTCCGCGGCGAGTGCGGCGATATCGATCGACGCCCCCGCGCGCTCGCGGTAGGCCGCCTGGAGCGCGGGCGCCTCGCCGCTCTCGATGGCGGCAATCACGGGGTAGGTCTGCTTGCGCGAGATCAGGTCGTCGCCCACGGGCTTGCCGGTGACCGCGGGGTCGCCCCAGATGCCGAGCAGGTCGTCGGCCGCCTGGAAGGCGAGCCCGCAGCGGCGACCGAACTCGCGCATCGCGTCCACGGACTGCTCCGGCGCGCCGGCGACGCGCGCCCCGATCGCGAAGCAGGCCGCGAGCAGGGCCGCCGTCTTGCCCTCGATCATCGCGAGGTACTCGTCGCGGGTGACGGAGCTGCGATCCTCGAAGGAGATGTCGAGTTGCTGGCCCTCGATCAGCCGCAGGCAGGCCTGTTCGAGTTCGCTGATCACGTCAAGCGTGCGCTGCGCGTCGACGCCGCGGTCACGCAGACGCAGCAGCGCGATGCGGGACAGCGTGTACATGCCGTCGCCGCTGTTGATCGCCTGCGCGATGCCGGTGATCGTCCAGAGCGTCGCGCGGCCGCGGCGGGTCTCGCTCTCGTCCTCGATGTCGTCGTGCAGCAGCGAGAAGTCATGGACGAGCTGCACGGCGGCCGCCGCCGGGAGGGCCTGATCGAGCTTGCCGCCAAGCGCCTCGGCGGCGAGCAGCAGCGAGGCGGGGCGCAGCAGCTTGCCCGGCGAGGTCTCGGCGGGGTTGCCCTCAGGATCCTCCCAGCCGAGGTGGTAGCGCATCCACGAATAGAGCCGGGCGCGGTCCTCGCCGACGATCTCGCGCATCTCGCGGACGATGTGCGGACGGTAGATCGCCAGCCGGTCGTCGAGGGCCGTCATCGCTCCGCCTCTTCCTCCGTCGCCGCAGGCTGGAGCAGCAGCCGGTGCTCCGCGTGTGCCTCGACGGCCTCGCGAGAGTACAGCAGCGGGCGCTGGCGCCCGGCGCGGAACTCCTCGATCGAGTCGTCGTAGCGGGGGTGGCCGGGGATGCCCGAGACGCCCGTCGGCAGTTGGAAGGTGGAGCGATCCCAGCGCCCGAGGTCCAGCACCTGGCGGTAGCCGGGGCTGAAGCCGGCGAGCGACGGCCCGTCGCGCGTCGCTGCGTATGCGCCTTGCCAGACAGTGTTCACGTCGCCACCCGCGGGGTAGGGACCGCGCGAGAAGGCACGGCCGACGACCGGAATCGCCGCCAGCGTGTGCTCCAGCAGCTGGCGGTGCACGGCGCCCCAGCTCCAGCCGTCGGGGTCGGGCCCAAGCCGCTCGCGCAGATCCTCGAGGGCGCTCCACCAGGCGGCGCGCAGCAGGCGGTCGCGATCCGCCTCGCCGTCGAACCAGGGCGAGGCCGACCGCTCGCAGGCCTCGATCAGCGGACCCTGCAGGCGGTAGTGGAAACGGCTTTCCGGGGTGAAGACCCCGGCCGGGCCCTCCACGCGCTCGCCGAGCACGAGCGAGGCGCTGGGGCCGGCAACGCGCCGCACGAGCCGTCGCAGGATCTGCTGGTACGCCGTCTCCAGCAGCGCGGCGCCGGCGCTCTCCGCGCGGACCTGCCCGTCCCAGACCGCCACAACACGCGCGGCGTCTCCATCTGCGATCACCCCGAGGGCGACAGAGAGGTCGCGGAGGCGGCACAGCGGCTTGCTGTGCAGGTCGTTCTGGATCGCCCGCATTGAGGCCACCGTGTGTCGGCCGTCCGCCGCCAGCAGCTCCGCGATGCGTAGCGCACGCCAGGCCTCCGTGAACTCGTCGCCCAGCTCCAGCGCGCCGCCCGGGTGCTGGTTCGCCGAGACGACGACGCCGGCCGGCGGGTCGAGCAGGCCCGGCAGCTCGGCGCCGGGGATCGGCGGGGGCGGATCGTCCGAGGCGTCGCCGTCGGCGGGGAGCAACCCCTCGCCGCGTGCGCGCGCCGGGACCGCGCCGGCGAGGCGGTACCCGACCCGGCCCTCGCCCCCGCCCTCGCGCGAGGCGAAGACAAAGTTGAAGGTAGCGCCCGGCCAGAGCGTCAGCGCCGCGTCGAACTCCTCGACCGTCCGGGCGAGCGCCAGGCCGAGCAGCGGTCCCACCGTCTCGCCGCTGTCGAGGGCCGTCGAGCGCAGCGCGATCGCGCGATCGCCGCCGGGCGCCGGACCGATCACCGGGCCGTGGCGGGTCTCCAGCACACGCTCCTCGACGGTTTTGCCCTCGCGCACGGCGATGCGCTCGATGCGCACGCGGCCGCGCGCCCAGCCCTCGGGCGTGCGGTAGCGGCCGGGGTCGTCCGGGTCGATGGTCGTGAGGTAGCAGTCGCTGACGTCGGCCATGCCGGCGGTGAGGCCCCAGGCGATGTCGCGGTTGTGCCCGGCGATCACGCCCGGCAGGCCGGGCACGCCCGCACCGATCACGTCGAGCTCGCCGCCCGAGACCTGCGCGACGTGGAAGAGCGTGGGAATGGCCGGCCGCAGGTGCGGGTCGCAGGCGAGCAGCGGGGCGCCCGTGGCCGTGTGCTGGCCCGTCAGCGCCCAGGCATTCGAAGCGCCGCCCGCCGGCGCGCCCGCCTCGATCGCTCGCCCGTACGCCTCGAGCAGCCGCCGCGCCGCATCGGGGTACGGTTCGCCTGTCGCAGTGGGCGCGTCCTCGGGGTAGGCGACGTCAACGAAGGCGGTGCGATCGGGGCCGATCGCCTCGAGCAGCTGCATTCTCTGCAGCTCGGTGTCCCAGTTCGGGGCGAAGCTGAACATCAGGAAGCGTCCGAGCAGCAGCGAGTGCTCCGGATGCCACGGCTCCGGCCGGCTCTGCAGCAGCGCGTACTCCGGCGGCAGCGCCCGCAGACTGCGCATCCCGGCGTTGACCCCCGCCGAGTACGCGCGAAGCAGCTCCCGATCCTCGGCGCTGATCGTCGCGAGGTCGCGCGCGGCCCGGTCGGCGAAGCCGAGTCGCCGCATCAGCCGGTCGGTCTCCACCCCGCGCTCTCCGGCGGCCTCGGCGAGCCGTCCCGAGGCAAGCCGCCGCTGGATGTCGATCTGGAAGAGGCGGTCCTGGGCGTGCACGAAGCCCTGCCCGTAGATCGCGCCCGCCATCGTGCTCGCGTAGACGTGCGGGACGCCGAAGCGGTCGCGCACGATGCTGACCGGCTCGCGCAGTCCGCCCGCCTCGGCGCGGCCGTCGACGCGCGGATGCGCCCGCCCGCCGCTCGCGACGGCGAGGGCACGCGCCGCCCCGGCGGCGAGCTGCGGAAGCAAGCGCAGATCCTCGAGGCCAATCACAGTGCTGAGAGCGTACCGCAGCGCGGTTGGCCGGGCGGCCGCAGGGTCACGCGCCCGGCGTGCGCGCGTCCTCCTCGGCGGCGACGCGGGCGCCCTCGGCGACGTCGACCCAGCGCAGGGCGATCGTGCCGGCGACGATGATCAGCAGGATCGCGGCGACGGCGACGCGGGTGTCGAATACGGCCGTCGCGACGATGTAGATCGTCGGGCCGAACACGGAGGAGGCGCGGCTCATGAAGCCGAAGAACGCGAAGAACTCTCCGCTCCGGCGCTCCGGCGTGATCTGCGCGTAGAGGCTCCTCGCGAGCGCCTGGCTGCCGCCGATCACCAGCCCCACCGAGACGCCGATCAGCAGCCACTGGTAGCCGACGGCAAGGCCGAGCGGCTCCCAGAGCAACCCGCGAACGAACGAGGGCCACCAGTCGAGCGGGCCGTCTCCCAGCAGCGACGGATGCGCGGGTCCGAGGGCGGACTCGCCGTCCATGCCGCCGCCACGGATCGAGAGGCTGTACTCGACGTCCTCGGAGTCGCGGATCGCCTCGGACAGATTCGCGAGCGCGCCGGCGCCGAGTACGGCGCCCTCCTCGAGCGTCCAGTACTCACCCTGCCAGGTCAGCACGAACGGCTCGTCGAGGTCGGGAGCGGCCTCGACGACGTAGTCGCCCGAGGCCTGGCGGTAACCGAGCTGGAAGTCGTGGTCCTCGTGCGCGGTCGGCGTGAGCGGGGCAAGCGCGACGCCGAAGAGCACGATCACGATCCAGCCAAGCAGCGCGACGACGAGCGCCCGCTTCGTCGCTATGCGGTCGGCGAGCCGACCGAAGGCGAGCGCGCCGGGCACGGCGACGAACTGGATGATCGCGATCGTCGCCATGTTGAAGGCGAGCGCGATGCCGAGCGTGTCGGCGGCGTACGCCCCGGCGATCGCCAGCACCGTCTGCACGCCGTCGTTGAACAGCAGAAACGCCGCGAGGTAGATCAGCACGACCCGGAAGCGCCGCAGCTCGCGGAACGTCTGGCGCAGCTCTCGGAACGCCGTCGAGACCGCCGAGGTGGCGGTCAGTCCGCCCGCGATTCGCCGCACCGGCGGCTCCGGCACCACGCGCAGCGTCCAGATCGCCCAGCCGAACCACCACACGCCGACCGAGGCAATCGCGATCCGGGCGGCGAGATCCTCGTAGTCCGTGCCGTCCGCCGCGAGGATCAGCGCGAGGTGCGCGACGAGAATCAGGCCGCCGCCCGCGTAGCCGAAGGCGTAGCCGCGGCTGCTGATGTCGTCCAGCAGATGCCTCGGCCCGACGTGCGGCAGGAACGAGTTGTAGAAGACGAGGCCGCCGGCGAACCCGATATTGGCGAACGTGTACACCACGAACAGCCACAGCCACGGCTCCGGCGCGAACGCCGAGAAGAAAGCGAGCAGCGTGAAGACCGAACCGATGCTGGTGTAGGCCCAGAGCAGCCCCTTGCGGATCGGCGCACGATCTGCGATCACCCCGATGACCGGGCTGGAGAAGGCGACGATCGCCGTCGAGATCGCCACGCCGAGGCTCCACATCGAGCTGCCCGTGAAGGTGATCCCGAGGATCACCTCGCTCTCGCCCAGCGAGTCCTTGAAGAGGTGCACGAAGTAGACCGGCAGGATCGCGGCGACGCTGGTGGCGAAGGCCGAGTTGGCCCAGTCGTACATGCACCAGGCGCGGATGATCCTCCGCTGCGCCGCCGGGAGATCGCCGATCGAGGGCAGGCTCACGCGCCTACCCCTCCAGCGCGGCGAGCAGCGCCGCGGGGTCGATCGGGCCCTCGCGCAGCACGGCGGGCGGGCGTGCCGTCAGGTCGATGACCGTCGAGGGCGGGCGGCGGCGCGGGCCGCCGTCGAGGATGGGGAGCGCGTCGCCGAACATCGCGGCGGCCTCGGCGGCGCTCTCGGCGGGCGGCTCGCCGCTGAGGTTCGCGCTCGTCACGGCGAGCGCGCCGCCGCAGGCGCGGATCACGGCGAGCGCGATCGCGTCGTCCGGCATGCGCAGCCCGATCGTGCCCTCGGGCGTGACGGCGGGCTCGACGAAGGCGTGGGGCGACGAGCGCGCCGCCCGCACCACCGCCGTGAGCGGCCCCGGCCAGAAGGGATCGAGCGCGTCGAGGGCGTCCGGCTCCTCGACCGAGGCGCGGATCGCCTCGAAGTTGTCGAACAGCACGGCGAACGGCTGGCCCTCCGGCCGCCCCTTCAGCTCCGCGAGCGCGCGCAGGGCCGCCTCGTCGTCGGGCAGCGCGGCGAGGCCGTAGACGGTGTCCGTCGGGATCGCGACGACCTCGCCCGCCTGGATCGCGGCGGCGATCTCCTCGACGCGGGCGGAGTCGTCCGGAGCGCTCACGGGCCGGGCTAGTGCGCGTGCGCGTAGTGCTGCGCGAGGATGTCCGCGCCGAAGTCGCCCTCCGGGTCGCGCCAGACCGAGTGGATGTGGTTCACGTCGCTCTGCACGTTGTCGAACTCGATCAGGAAGCGCGGCGCCTGCAGCCGGTAGTAGTGCGGCTTGTGCGGGTCACCGGGACCTGCCCAGGCGAAGTGGATCGCGTCGAAGGTCGGCCCGTCGATCTTGCCCCACTCCAGCTCGGCGATCTCCTCGGGCATGCGGTCGACGTACTGGCGCACGAGCGCGGTCAGCAGCTCGCGCTGCGAGCCGTTCATCGCGGTCGCGACGAGGCCGCGCGGGTCCGTCGAGGAGTAGCGCAGCACCTCGATCAGCTCGTCGGTGAGGCCGAGCGCGGCCCGTTGCCGCGCCTCGCGCTCGTAGGCCTCGGTGCGCGCCGGCTCCTGGCGGTCCATCAGCTCGGCGAGCGGGATGTTGTAGGCGCCGTCGAGCACGCGAGGGCGGTTCGATTGCACGATGTCGGTGGGCGCGGCGGGCGAGATCACGGCGCTCGCGCGCTGCTCCTCGTCGAGGGCGTGCAGCAGCTCGCGCGCGAGGTCCTCCTCGGCGGCGAGGGGGCGCAGCGAGTGCGCGCCGACCTGCCGCGCCTCTGCGGGGTGGGCGCCGAAGAAGGTCGGCGTCGGGCTGACGATCCGGCCGCCGGCGATCGTGTACTGCAGCGCGACGTGGTGGCCGCCGATCCGCCAGCCCCACGGCGCCTCGCCACCGGGCTCGCCGAAGACGGCGGCGTAGTACATGCCGGGATCGCGGAACGGCACGTTCGGCCGCGTCTCCGCGTAGGCCCGCGCCGGCCAGCCGTCGAGGCCCTCGAGGGTGGCCTCGAGGCCGATGATCGTGCTGGCGGTGACGAAGCCGCCCATGCTCAGGCCGGAGCCCATCAGCCGCATCGCCAGGCGGCGCTGCTGCGGGCGCATCTCGTTGAGCGTGAGGCCGCAGCGCTCGATCGGCGTGTAGTGCCAGGTCTGGCGCTCCGCCTCGTCGTCGAAGGGCAGCATCGCGAGCGCACGCTGGTCCTCGTCGAGGGCCTCGAGGAAGTCGGTCGCGGCCTCGGTCATGCGCTCAGCCGTCTGCGGCGCCGTGCTCGCCATCCTCGTCCCCCGTCCGCGCGCCTTCGTCTCACGGGCGAGTATAGCCCGCGGGCCTCCAGGGAAACCGCGCGCGGTCCGGGTGCGTACCATCAGCGGGAACGCCGCACCGCCTATCATGCAAGGCAATGTCCGCGTGATGCGGACGCGGCGCCGGGAGCAGGCCATGCGGATGCGCCGCGCAGCCCTCGCCGCGCTCGCGCCGCTGTTGCTGGCGGCGGCGTTCGCCTGCACGGGCGGCGACGCGCCACGACCCACGCCCGCGACGCCCGTGGTGACGACCGAGGACAGCGGGACACCCACGCCGACGGCGACGGCCACGCCCGAGGCCACCGAGAGGCCGACTCCGGAGACAGCCGCCCGCGCGACCCCCGAGGCCGCACCCAAGGCTGCGCCCGGGCGGCAGTGCATCGACGGAGGCGCCGTGGGCGCGGGCGGCGACGCACTCGCCTCGGACTGCGCCGCGCTGCTCGGCCTGGGCGACGAGCTGCGCGGCACGGCCCCGCTCAATTGGAGCGCGACGCTGACGATCGCGAGCTGGGAGGGCGTGACGGTGAGCGGCGCGCCCGCACGCGTGACGGCGCTGGCGCTGGCGACGCGCGGGCTCGACGGCCGGCTGCCGCCCGCCCTCGGCAAGCTGACGGCGCTGACGATCCTGGACCTGAGCTCGAACAAGCTCGGCGGAGGCATCCCGTCCGAGCTCGTGAGCCTGTCCAGCCTCTCGGCGCTGTTCCTGGGCGAGAACGAGCTCACAGGCTGCCTCCCCGTCGCCCTGCTGGCTGTGGCCAGCCACGACCTCGCCTCCCTCGGGCTCGAGGAGACCTGCGCCCCGCCTCCTACGACAAACCTGCCTTACAACCTGCACACGACGGGCGCGGTGACGGCGCAGGGCAGCTACGCGTTCCTCTCCGACGTGAACGACCTCGGGAGCACGCTCGAACGGCCCATTGATGGCTCCTTTGGCTTGCTGATCCACCAGTCCGATGCGGGCGGCGCCTCGCGGGCGGCGTTCTACGACACGGTCGTGGCGGGCGACACCTTCGACTGGTGGCGGGGGGACGACTGCTACAACCGCTTCAAGGTGCTGGAGGTGAAGCCGGATCCTCCGGGAACGCCGGCGCGCAAGCTCCTGGTGATCGAGGAAGTGCAGTTGATCCGGTTCGACTGCGACGGGCCACGGCTGAGGGACGAGGTCCAGCCCCTCAGCTTCCGTTGGAGGCCGCCGCCGTGGGATGTGGGGCCCGACGGCATCCGCCAGATAGAGAACGAACCGGTCACGGGACCTGGGCGCTACCGCCTGGATGGCGCTTCAGAGGTCGTCATCCGGATACCGGCAGGCGTGACCATTGAAGTGAGGGGGGGAGGCTACGCCGGTGGCGTCTACTCCCTTGCCGTGGTGGATGCGGAGACTGGGGCCCGTCTGTCCTTCGACAGCGACACCGGCGCCGTGACAGGCCGGTGGATACCGGATGACGCGGCCGACAAGGCAGGGATCAACGCCCTCTTCGATCAGATCATCGCGTCCGTGGAGATCCCCGGCTGGGGTGCGAGCGAGTGACGAGGCCTTCTCTGACCCGCCCCTGCACGGCACTCACCGGCCTACTGAATAGGGACTAGGGTGAGTATCGGCGGGTTCGGGACGAGCGCGCAGCTGACCCAAGAGCTTCCCAGGCGGTCACGCCTACACTAGCGACAACGTTCGAGGCCCGAACGGCGGGCCGCTCACCCGGCACATCGGCATGGAGGGCGCGCTGGAGCGCCACGCCGGCAGGCCCGCGCGGCCCCCGCGCGTTGACCCGGCTCGGGCGCGCCGATAGGATCGCGTTCTGACGGACTCCCCACCCACCAAGGGCGCGATGGTCGACACGAGCGAAGCGTCCGCGACGGTCGCAGGGTCGGGTGATCGCATCCGCACCTCGGGCGACAGCGAGGTCAGCACCTACCTCGAGATCGCCGAGGCGCGCGAGCCCGGCCAGCTGCTGACGCCCGCCCCCGAGGCCCCCGAGGCGATCGTCGTCCTCGACTACGGCTCGCAGTTCTCGATGCTGATCACGCGCCGCATCCGCGAGGCCGGCGTCTACGCCGAGCTCGCGCCCTGGGACACACCCTCGGAGAAGCTCTCGCACCTCAAGGTCAAGGGCTTCGTGCTCTCCGGCGGCCCGGCCTCCGTCTACGACGAGGGCGCGCCTACCCTTCCGCCTTATGTCGTGGCATCGGGGCTGCCGGTGCTCGGCATCTGCTACGGGATGCAGCTGCTGGCGCAGTCGCTCGGCGGGCGCGTCGCCCCGGCCTCGCGGCGCGAGTACGGGCACGCGGTGATCACGCTCTCCGAGCCCGCGCACGGTCTGCTGCACGACCTGCCGGCGACGATGCCCGTCTGGATGTCGCACGCCGACCGCATCGTCGAGCTGCCGCCCGGCTTCCGCTCCGTCGCCCACTCGGACGACTCGCCGATCGCTGCGATGTCGAACGACACGGGCTGCCTCGGCATCCAGTTCCACCCGGAGGTGGTGCACACGCCGCAGGGCAGTCAGCTGCTGCGCAATTTCCTCTTCGAGGTCGCCGGCTGCTCGGGCGACTGGACCGCCGCCAACTTCATCGAGGAGTCGATCCGCACGACGCGCGAACAGGTTGGCGACGGCCAGGTGATCTGCGCGCTCTCCGGAGGCGTCGACTCCGCCGTGGCGGCGACGCTGGTGCACGCCGCCGTCGGCGACCAGCTGACCTGCATCTTCGTCGACAACGGCCTGCTTCGCGCGGAGGAGCCGGAGCGTGTGGTCAACACCTTCCGCGGCCACATGTCGATCGATCTGCGCCACATCGACGCCGCCGATCGCTTCCTCGCCGACCTCGCCGAGGTGACGAACCCGGAGACGAAGCGGATCCGCATCGGCGAGACCTTCATCCGCGTCTTCGAGGAGCAGGCGCGCGGCATCGGCGACGTCAACTACATCGTCCAGGGCACCACCTACCCCGACGTGATCGAGTCCGCCTCGAGCGGCACGGACGCGACGGCGAAGATCAAGACGCACCACAACGTGGGCGGCCTGCCGAAGGACATGGAGCTCTCGCTGATCGAGCCGCTGCGCAACCTCTTCAAGGACGAGGTGCGGCGCGTCGGCAAGGAGCTGGGTCTGCCCGACGAGATGGTCTACCGCCAGCCCTTCCCCGGTCCCGGCCTCGCGATCCGCGTGATCGGCGAGGTGACGCGCGACAAGCTCGACATCCTGCGCCGCGCCGACTGGATCGTGATGGACGAGATCAAGAACGCAGCGGTGTACTACGACCTCTGGCAGTCGTTCGCCGTGCTGACGGACACGCGCACGGTCGGCGTGCAGGGCGACGGCCGCACCTACGGCTTCTGCATCGCGCTGCGCTGCGTCACCGCCGAGGACGCGATGACGGCGGACTGGGCGCGCCTCCCCTACGACCTGCTCTCGGTCATCTCGCGCCGCATCGTGAACGAGGTTCCAGAGGTCAACCGCGTCGTCTACGACATCACCTCGAAGCCCCCCGGCACGATCGAGTGGGAGTAGGCCGGTGAGCCGGAGGGCGCGATGAGCACGAACGTCCTCCTGCTCGGCGGCGGCGGCCGCGAGCACGCGATCGCCTGGAAGCTCGCGCAGTCGCCGCGCCTCGGCAGCCTCAGCAGCGCGCCGGGCAACGCCGGGACGGCGCAGTACGGCGAGAACCTCGCCGGTCTCGATGAGAATGACGGCGCCGCCGTCGTCGCGGCGGCCGCGCGGCTGCGCGAGGCGCTCGCGATCGTCGGGCCGGAGGCGCCGCTCGCGGCGGGCGTCGCCGACGCGCTGCGCGCCGAGGGCGTCCCGGTCTTCGGGCCCTCGCAAGCCGCGGCGAAGATCGAGTCATCGAAGTCCTTCGCCAAGGAGCTGATGCACGACGCCGGCATCGAGACCGGCCACGCGGCCACCTTCGACGACCCCGAGGCCGCAATGCACTACGTGCGGCGCTTCGGCGGCGAGCACGTTGTGAAGGCCGACGGCCTCGCCGCCGGCAAGGGCGTCGCCGTCTGCGACACGCCCGGGGAAGCCCTCGCGGCGATCGAGGCGGCGATGGTGGGAGGCGTCTTCGGCGAGGCCGGCGCGCGCGTCCTCGTCGAGCAGCGGCTGCGCGGTCCGGAGACCTCGGCGCACGCCTTCACCGACGGCACGAGCGTCGCGCACATGCCGTTCAGCTGCGACCACAAGCCGGTCTTCGACGGCGACCGCGGCCCCAACACCGGCGGCATGGGCGTCTACTCACCGCCCGGCTGGCTCGCCGAGGAGGACGCGCGCGCGATCGAGTGCGAGGTGACCGAGCGCGCCGTCGCCGCCCTCAGCGCCTCCGGCCGCGAATACCGGGGCGTGCTCTACCCCGGCATGATGATGACCGCGGACGGCCCGAGGGTGATCGAGTTCAACTGCCGCTTCGGCGACCCGGAGGCGGAGGCGCTACTGCCGCGCCTGCGCTCGGACCTGCTCGAGATCTGCGAGGCCGTCGCGCATGGCCGCCTCGCGGACGTCAAGGTCGAGTGGTCGGACGAGGCCACGGTCGGCGTGGTGATGGCCTCGGGCGGATACCCCGGCGGCTACGAGACCGGCCTCCCGATCAGCGGCGTCGGTGGTTCGGACTACGGAGTGCAGGTCTTCCTCGCGGGCGCGCAGCGAGACGAGGCCGGCGTGCTGCGCACCGCTGGGGGCCGCGTGCTCTGCGTCGTCGCGAGCGGCGCCAGCCTCGCCGAGGCGCGCGCGACCGCCTACGACCGGGTGCGAGCGATCAGCTTCGAGGGCGCGCACTACCGCACGGACATCGGCGCACGCGAGGGCGGGATGGACGGCGGTGCATGACGACGCGCGACCCGAGCCCGCTGCGCTGCCCGATGCCCGAGTGCCGCCGCGCCCTCGAGTCCGAGTTCTGGTCGACGACGGGCACGCGGACGAGCGAGCCGTGCATCCACTTCGTGGCGATCTGGCCCGAGGGTGGCGAGAGCGAGGCGGCGATGGTCGAGGCGATCATCTACGGCCTCGACGGCGATCGCGAGTTCGTGATCCGCAACGTGCGCGCGAGCGACGAGGAGGTCCGCCGCCGCCTCCGCGCCGCCGACCTGGGGATGCTCGCCGGCATCGTGCAGCAGCGGCTGCACGTCGTGATCGAGGACGGCGGCAGGCGGGGGGCGGCCGTCGGCGACCGCCACGAGCGCTCGGCGGCGAGCCGCGAGTTGGCGCAGGTCATTGCCGGACCGGACCCGATCCTCGGCGGCGGCTCGATGCGGCCGGCCTGAGACGAGCGTGAGAGACTGCGAATGAAGAGGCAGACGAGAACCGAAGACGGAGGGCGGATTGATGGCTGACGGTGCGCTGGTCGCGATCGTGATGGGATCGGCCTCGGACGAAGACGAGATGTCGGGTTGCGGCCAGTTGCTGGAACGCCTCGGCATCCCCTACGAGCAGCACGTGATGTCGGCTCACCGCACGCCGGACGCCGTCCGCGAGTTCTGCCTCGGCGCCGCCGATGCGGGCTTCGAGGTGCTCATCGCGGCGGCGGGCGGAGCAGCGGCGCTGCCCGGCGTCGCAGCGGCCTACAGTCCGCTGCCCGTGATCGGCGTGCCGATCGCGTCGTCCCCGCTCAACGGCGTGGACGCGCTCTACGCGATCGCGCAGATGCCGCCCGGCGTGCCCGTAGCGGCGATGAGCATCGGCAGCTGGGGGGCGCGCAACGCGGCCGTCTACGCCGCGCGCATCCTCGCGCTCTCGCACCCGGAGATCGCAACGACACTGGCGGCGTATCGTGAGGAGCAGGCGCGGCGCTAGCCGCGCGCGAGGCGGGAGCAGCGCGATGAGCGAGATCCGGATCCGCAGCTACGAGAACCTCAGCCCCGTCGCGCAGTTTCCCGGCGTGACGCGCCGCACGCTCGTCTCCGGCGACCGCCTTACCTTCGTCGAGATCCAGCTGCAGCCGGACGCCGAGGTGCCGGAGCACACGCACCCGCACGAGCAGGCCGGCCACGTCGCCGCGGGGCGCGTCCGCTTCCGGATCGGCGCCGTCGAGTCCGAGCTCGGCCCCGGCTCCTCGTACCTGATTCCCGGCGATGTGCCGCACCACGTCGTGGCCCTCGAGGACTCCACGCTGATCGAGGTCTTCTCGCCTGTACGTGAGGACTTCGCCGATGACTGATCCCTCTCGCGGTAGCGGAGTCACCAGATGATCCCCCGCTACAGCCTGCCCGAGATCGCGGAGATCTGGTCGGACGCTTTCAAGTTCGAGCGCTGGCTCGAGGTCGAGATCGCCACGGTCGAGGCCTGGGCGGACGCCGGCGTCGTCCCTCGCGAGGACGCCGAACGGATCGCGAGCGACGCCGCGATCGATGTCGACGCGATCGGGCGCTACATCGAGGAGACGCACCACGACGTGACGGCCTTCCTGCGCTCGGTCGCCGACTCGCTCGGCGAGGAGTCGCGCTGGGTCCACTACGGGCTGACCTCGAACGACGTCTGGGACACGGCCACCTCGCTGCAGCTCGCCGCCGCCGCCGACGTGCTGGCCGGGCTGCTGGGCGAGCTGCGCGAGGCCGTCGCCCGCCAGGCGGTCGAGCACAAGCGCACGGTCTGCGCCGGGCGCACGCACGGCATGCACGCGGAGCCGACGACGTTCGGCCTCAAGCTCGCGGTCTGGGTCGCCGAACTCGATCGCCACGCCGAACGCCTGCAAGCGGCGCGCGAGACCGTCGCCGTCGGCCAGATGTCGGGGCCGGTCGGCACCCACGCGACCGTGCCTCCCGAGGTCGAGGAGAACGCCTGCCGGCGCCTCGGCCTGCGCGTCGCCGAGGTGACAACGCAGATCATCCAGCGCGACCGCCACGCCCACTACCTCTCGGCGCTGGCCGGCATCGGCGCCTCGCTGGAGAAGTTCGCGACGGAGATCCGCGGCCTGCAGCGCACCGAGATCGGCGAGGTCGCCGAGCCGTTCGCCGAGGGCCAGACGGGCTCCTCCTCGATGCCGCACAAGCGCAATCCGGAGCTGTGCGAGCGCGTCGCCGGGCTCGCCCGCACGCTGCGCGGCTACGCCTCGGCGGGCCTCGAGAACGTCGCGCTCTGGCACGAGCGCGACATCTCGCACTCCTCGGTCGAGCGCATCGTCTTCCCGGACGCGACGGGGCTGCTTGCCTACATGCTGCGGATCTTCACCGGCGTGATCGCGAGGCTCGAGGTCTACCCGGAGCGGATGCGCCGCAACCTGGACGCCACGCAGGGCCTCGTCTACTCGCAGAAGGTGCTGCTCGCGCTGATCGAGGCGGGCATGAGCCGCGAGGGCGCCTACGGGATCGTCCAGCGGCACTCGATGACCGCGCTCGACGAGGGCGTCCCGCTGCTCGACCTGCTGCTCGGCGACGACGAGGTGCGCGCGCGCCTCGATGAGTCGGCGCTGACAGAGATCTTCGATGTCGAGGCCTACCTGGCGCACGTGGACGAGTCGTTCCGCCGCATCGGGTTGCGATAAACGGGTACGGGAAACGGAGTAACGAATGACAGCAGCTCCACTGCTCGGGACGGACCTGGAGGGCAAGGTGCACGAAGGCAAGGTGCGCGAGCTCTACGACCTCCCGGACGACCGTCTGTTGATGGTCGCCACGGACCGCATCTCCGCCTACGACGTGGTGATGCCGAACGGCATCCCGCACAAGGGCGAGGTGCTGACGCGGCTCTCCGCCCACTGGTTCGACCGCACCGCCTCGGTCGTGCCCAACCACATGGTCGCGGTCCTCGAGGCGGGCGAGGCGGCGAGCTACGGCGCGCCCGACGACCCGCAGTTGGTCGGCCGATCGATGGTCGTGCGCAAGGCCGAACCAATCCTGGTCGAGTGCGTCGTGCGCGGCTACCTCGTCGGCTCCGGCTGGGCCGAGTACCAGCGCTCCGGCTCCGTCTGCGGCATCGAGCTGCCGGAGGGGCTGCAGGAGGCGCAGCAGCTGGTTGATCCGCTCTTCACCCCCACCACGAAGGCCGCCGAAGGCCACGACATGCCGATGACCTACGAGGAGGTCGAGGAGTTCGTCGGCCCGGACACGGCGAACGTGCTGAAGCTGCGATCGCTGGCGCTCTACGGCTACGCAGCCGGCGTCGCGCGCGAGCGCGGCGTGATCATCGCGGACACGAAGTTCGAGTTCGGCTTGCTCGACGGCGAGATCACGCTGATCGACGAGGTGCTGACCCCGGACTCCTCGCGCTTCTGGCCGGCCGACCAGTACCAGGCCGGCCGCGATCAGCCCTCGTTCGACAAGCAGTACGTACGCGACTGGTTGACCAACGCCGGCTGGGACCGCGAGCCTCCGGCCCCCGAGCTGCCGGCCGAGGTCGTCGCGGCCAGCGCGGAGCGCTACACCGAGGCGTACCGGCTGATCACCGGCGAACCCCTGCCGGGAACGAGCGCGTGACGCAGTCCTACCTCGCGCGCATCGACGTGATGCTGAAGCCGCTGGTCAACGACCCGCAAGGCCTCGCCGTCGCGGACGGGTTGCGCAACCTCGGCTTCGACGGCGTGCGCGAGGTCCGCGTCGGCAAGCGCATCGAGATCACCCTCGAGGCTGCCGACGCCGGCGCCGCCGAGGCGGCCGCGCGCGAGATGTGCGAGCGCCTCCTCGCCAACCCGGTCATCGAGGACTTCGCCCTCGAGGTGACGGAGGGTGCGCCGGCGGGGTAGCGGGCGGCCTCTTGCCGCCCAGGCGACATCATTCTGATATCATTTCGATGTCGACCGCGCTGAGGAGGATGTCGTGCCGGACGTGGCGCTTCGAGGTCTCCCCGAGGACGTGCATCGCGAGCTCAAGTCTGCCGCGAGCCGTAACCACCGCAGCCTGAACGGAGAGATCCTGGCCAGGCTGACAACCTCGGTTCGAGGCAGCACGGTTGACACCGCGGAGCTGCTGGAACGGATCCGGGCACGCCGCGACACCTTCGGAGACATCGACGTCAGCAATGAGACCATCAACAAGCTGAAGAACGAAGGACGGCCTTGATCGTCGCGGATACGAACGTCGTGGTTCAGTTCGTTGTGGGCGACGATGGCAGCGCCGATGCGGCCCTGCTCTATGCGGAGGATCCGGAGTGGGCCGCGCCGACGATCCTCATGAGCGAGTTGCGAAACGTGCTGCTCGGGTTCGTCCGCCGCGGAGTCCTCGGTCCGGATCATGTCAAATCCATGTGTGACGATGCCGCCCGGGCGCTTGGTGATCGCGTCGAGGATGTGCCGCACGATCGGGTGATCGACACGGCGCTGGAGTGCGGCCTTACAGCCTACGACGCGGAGTTCGTCGTTCTGGCTAGAACGCTGGGTGTGCCTCTGGCGACGCTCGACGGCGCGATTGTCGAAGGCGCCCCGGACGTCGCCGTCTCAGTGCCCGAGGCCATCGAGCGGGCGCGACGCCAGTAGCGCCCTGGCCTCGTCGCCCGGGCCTGCGTCCCCCGCTACTCCGTCACGGCGCGCACGGCGGCCGAGATGGCGCCGACGATCTGGTCGATCTCCTCGGGCTGCACCACGAGCGGCGGGGCGACGACGATCTCGTCGACGACGAAGCGGGTGATGACGGCGCCCTCCTCGCGCATGTGGCGCGCGACGCGGCCGCCCGTGCCCTCGGAGGGGTCGAAGCGCTCGCCGCTCGCGCGGTCGCGCACGAGCGAGAGCCCAGCCATCAGCCCGAGGCGGCGGATGTTGTCGACGTGTGGGTGGTCGCCCAGCTCCGAGGCGAGACCCTCGCCGAGGCGTTCGCCCATCGCGGCGGCGTCCTCGACCAGGTTCTCGTCCTCGATGATCTGCAGGTTGCGCAGGGCCACGGCGCAGGCCGTCGGGTGCGCGCTGTTGGTGTAGGCGTGCATGAAGCGCGCGTCCGGCGGCAGGTCCTGCAGGGCGTCCATGATCTCGCCGCTCACGAGGAAGCCGCCGAGCGGCACGTAGCCGGAGGTGATCGCCTTCGACATCGTCATGATGTCCGGCTGCACGCCCCAGTGTTCGAGGGCGAACCAGTGGCCGGTGCGCCCGTAGCCGGTGATCACCTCGTCGGCGATGAACAGGATCTCGTTGCGATCGCAGATCTCGCGCACCTGCGCGAAGTACTCGTCGGAGGGCACCCAGACGCCGCCGGCGCCCTTGACCGGCTCGGCGATCAGCGCCGCGATCGTCTCCGCGCCCTCGCGCTCGATCACCGTATCCAGCCAGCAGGCGCACTCGCCGTCCGTGTTGGGCACGCACTCGCAGGGGTCCTCGGGCTCGGTCGCATGGACGACCTCGGCGGGCAGGGGGCCGAAGTACTTCCAGAACGGCGGCAGACCCGTCATTGCCGTCGTGAGCAGCGTGCCGCCGTGGTAGGCGCGAGGACGGGCGATGATCTTCACCTTGTCCGGCCGCCCGCGCAGGTTCCAGTAGAAGCGCGCCGTCTTGGCCGCGCCCTCGTTCGCCTCGGAACCCGAGTTGGTGAAGAACACGCCCTGCAGGTTGTCGTAAGCGAGGCCGCCGGTGAGCTTCGCCGCGAGTTCGATGGCGGGGACGTTCGAGTAGCCGGTGTAGTTGTTGACGAAGGCGGCCTTGCGCATCTGCTCCGCCGCCACGTCGGCCAGCTCGGCACGGCCGTGGCCGATCGCGACGTTCCAGAGCGAGGCGAGCCCGTCGATGTAGCTCCGCCCGCGCACGTCGGTCAGCCACACGCCCTCGCCGTGGTCGTAGATCACCGGGTGCGTGTGGTCCGGCGCGTAGTACTGCGGGTGGAGCAGGTGCGCGAGGTCGGACGCCTCGAGGCCGGCGATCGCCTGGTCGTCGAGGCTCCCCGCTCCGGACTGCGTTGCTGTCGTCATCGCGTGCGCTCCCTTCGCGCAGCCGCTGCGGGGTGCTCCCGCGAGCGTGAGTCAGCCTATGGTCAATCGTCGGGCTCGGCAAAGCGCTCGCGCAGCGCCTCGCGTGCGGCCTCGGCGTCGTCCCAGGGGTGCGAGCCGTCGGCGCGCTCGATCGTCGGCTCGTGGCCCTTGCCGGCGATCAGGACCACGTCGCCCTGCTCGGCGAGCGCGATCGCGCGCGCGATCGCGTCGGCGCGGTCCGGTACGCGCTCGAAGCGCCGCCCCTCCGCCGCGCCCTCGGCCGTCATCGCCCGCGCGATCTCGTCGATGATCTCGTCGGTGGGTTCGGAGCGGGAGTCCTCCTCGGTCAGCACGGCGTAGTCGGCCTGGCGCGCGGCGGCCTCGGCCATGCCCGTGCGCCGCGCTCGCGGGCGCTCGCCGGCCGCGCCGAAGACGGCGATCAGCCGCCCGTCGGTGAGCCCGCGCAGCAGCTCGAGGACGTTCGCCAGCGCGTCGCCGGTGTGCGCGTAATCCACCACGACGCCGATCGGGGTGGTCAGCACGCGCTGCAGCCGCCCCGGTACCCCGGGCGTCTGCGAGATGCCGACGCTCGCCATGTAGGGATCGAGGTCGAGCGCGACCACCGCGCCGAACGCCGCCAGCGCATTGGCGACGTTGAAGCGGCCGGGCAGACGCACCTGCGCGTGCAGCGAGACCTCCGGCGTCACCAGCTCGAAGGTCGAGCCGTCGCCGACGTTGTCGATGCGGCGTGCGGTCAGGTCGGCCGACGCCGCTTCGAGGGCGTAGCTGAGCACCGGCGCGCTGCTCGCCTCGGCGAAGCGCGCGTACTCCGGGTCGTCGGCGTTGAGGACCGCGCCGCGAGAGAGCCGCTCGAAGAGCCGCAGCTTCGCCGCGCGGTAGGCCTCGACGCTGCCGTGGAAGTCGAGGTGGTCCTCGCCCAGCTGCGTGAGCACGCCGACATCGAAGGCGACGTCGGCGAGGCGGTCGAGCGCGAGGCCGTGCGAGGTGGCCTCGACGACGGCGTACTCGCAACCGGCGTCCACCATCTCGCCGAGCAGGCGCTGAATCTCGATCGCCTCCGGCGTGCTCATGCGGCTGTCGTTCAGCGACTGGCGCAGGCCGATCCGCGTCTCGACCGTGTTGATCAGCCCGACCTCCTCGCCGGCGGCCTCGAGGGCGGCGTGGATCAGCAGGGAGGTCGTGGTCTTGCCGTTCGTGCCCGTCACGCCGACGACGGTGAGGCGCTCCGAGGGGTTGCCCTCGTGCGCCGCGGCAATCGAGGAGAGCGCGCGGCGACTGTCCGGCACGGCGGCGGCGGGAACGCCAAGCGCCTCGGCGACGCCCTCGCGGCCCTGTTCGACGACGAGCGCGGCGGCGCCGGCGGCGCCGGCAGCGGCGGCGAAGTCGTGGCCGTCGAAGCGCTGGCCGGGGATGCAGACGAAGAGATCGCCGGGCCGTACCTCGCGGGAATCGAGGCGCACGGCGTTGACGGGAGGCAGATCGCCCTGGTCGCCGGCCTCGGGAGGGAGTCCCGTCCGCCAATCGCCGCGTGCGCTCATCGAGGCCTTCCTCCGCATCCGGGCGCGCCCTTGCGATAGACTACCGCGCCCGCGCCCTTGCGCCCTCCGGACCCGCCGAAACGAGGTGCCTCGATGATCGTGCTCAGCGACGAGATGCGGCTCGCCATCGAACGCGCGCTCGACGACGGATGCCCGGTGATCTCCAGCAGTGTCGACGCCGAGGGGCAGCCGAGCCTCTCCTTCTACGGGAGCACGCAGGTCCACAGTGCCGATCAGCTCGCGATCTGGGTGCGGAACCCGGGCGGCGCCTTCCTGCGCCGGATCGCCGCCAACCCGCACGTCGCGTTCCTCTACCGCAACCCGGCTCGACGCCAGCTGTGGCAGTTCCACGGCCGCGCACGCCGCGTCGACGACCCGGAGGTCCGCGACGCGATCTTCGAGGGCTCGCACAAGCTTGAGCGCGACCGCGACCCGGACCGCCTGGGCGTCGCGGTGATCATCGACCTCGACCGCGTACTGGAGCGGGGCGCGGTGCTGATGGAGCGCTAAGGGCGCGCCGGCGCTACTGTGCCGCGCCCTCGCGGCGGCGGGGCAGCGAGACCTCGACGGCAAGGCCGCCCTCGGGCAGCGCGCGCGCCGTCACCTCGCCGCGATGGGCGCGCACGATCGCTCGCACAATCGAGAGTCCGAGGCCGTAGCCGCCGCGGGCGCGAGTGCGCGAACCCTCCGCCCTTGCGAAGCGCTCGAAGAGGCGCGGCGCCTCGTCCGCGGGGATGAGCGGCCCGCCGTTGGCGACGCGCAGCGTCGCCGTGTCCTCGTCCTGGCCGCTCGCGATCTCGATCCAGCCGCCGCGCTCGTTGTGCTCGACGGCGTTATCGACAAGGTTGCCCGCGAGCCGGTCGAGCAGCATCGGGTCGCCCTCGACGTTCGCCTCGGCGAGGTCGAGCGTGGCGCGCAGGCCCAGCTCGGCGATCTCCGCCTCGCGCGCGTCGAGGGCGCGACGGACGGCGTCGGCCAGCTCGCTCTCCTCGCCGCGCTGCAGTGGCTCCTCGGCGCGTGCGAGCACCAGCAGGCGGTCGATCAGGCCCTCGGTACGGTCGATGGCGCGACGGACGACCTCGGCGGTGCTCGCGAGTTGCTCACGTCCGGCGTTCGCGTCCTCGAGAGTGACGTCGATCTCGGTGCGGATAATCGTGAGCGGTGTGCGCAGCTCGTGCGAGGCGTTGGCGACGAACTCGCGCTGCGCCTCGAAGGCGGTCTGCAGCCGATCGAGCATCGCATCGAACTGGTCGGCGAGATCCTTCAGCTCGTCGGACGGCCCGCCAAGGGCGATCCGCTCCTCCAGACTCGCCTCGCTGATGCGGCGGGCAGTGGCGGCGATCTCCTCGACGGGTCGCAGCATCCGCCCGGCGACGAACCAGCCGAGGCCGATGGAGAGCACGGCCATCAGGCCGAGCGCGATGCCCGATTGCCAGACGATCTGCTGGAGCGTGTCGGTCTTGATGTGCGAGATCACGCTGTTGAAGAGGGGCGTGGCGGCGACGCCGCGCCGCGGGCCAGCGGGCCGGCCGGTGGTCGGTTGCCGCTCCACGACGAAGAAGAACTCGCCGCGCAGCTCGCCCGGCTCCAGGTCGAAGCGCTGCTCGACGTTCTCGCGCAGATCGGCCCCGTCGGAGGGGAAGTTGCGGGCGACGAGCGCGAAGTTGAGCGCCAGCAGCACCGAGCCCGCCAGCAGGAACAGCCCCCCGTACCAGAGCGTCAGGCGAAGCCGGATCGACGGCTTGAGGACCGCGGCCCAGGGCAGGCGCATCAGGGGATGCGATAGCCGACGCCGCGCAGTGTCTCGATCAACGGCGGCTCACCGAGGCTCTTGCGCAGCTTCATGATCGTGACGCGCACCACGTTGGTGAAGGGGTCGGTGTGCTCGTCCCAGGCGCGGTCCAGCAGCTCCTCCGGGCTGACGACGGCGCCCTCCGCCTCGAGCAGCACCTGCAGCACCGCGAACTCCTTGCGGGTGAGACCGAGCTCGCGCCCGTCCCGCGTGGCGCTGCGGCGCGCGGCATCGAGGACCACGCCGCCGCGATCGAGCACCGGCTGCGCCGCCGGGTGCGAACGCCGCCCAAGCGCGCGGATCCGCGCGCGCAGCTCCCCGAAGTCGAAGGGCTTGGAGAGGTAGTCGTCCGCCCCGAGGTCGAGCCCGTCGATGCGGTCGTGCACGGCGGCGGCGGCGGTCAGCATCAGGATGCGGCAATCGCCCTCTGAGGCGACCAGCTCGCGGCAGACATCGTCGCCGTGGAGGCGGGGAAGGTCGCGGTCGAGCACGACGACGTCGTAGGGGTGGACCGTGGGGGGGGGGAACAACGCGCAGCACCGCCAGACCGCCAGGCAACCGGAGACGGCGCCCGCGCACCCACACCCCCCCAGCGGCACGGACGGAGCAGCGGCGCGC